>NZ_DAMALV010000029.1:0-28593 GCF_032069585.1 Moraxella sp. CTOTU48268 | reverse complement strand
GAGGTTTTTTTTGGCTTAAATTTTATACCAAGTTATTGATTTTAAAAAATATATTATTTTATACATTTTTCTCTTGATGTAATTAAGAAAATTGATTTTGATTGTTAAGTTGAAAAGATATCTATTTTTAATATTTAAGTAAAAATAACGTGACCAAACGCTTGTGACTAAAACGTGACCATTTTGTGACCAAAAATTTTGGCTTATGGTCTGTAGAGTCATCCGCCAATTATTAAAACCAATTGTTAAAATACAAAAAGTACAGTAAAAATTAAAAGGCGGATTTCATTACAAGCTGTCAGGCAACCAAAATTCATGCAATCGAACAACAAAGTCTCGCATTTTATCGCATGAGCTATACCGCAAGATCCCCATCGCCTCACTACCAAATTGCCAATGCGTTTTCCTTAAGCCCATCATTGAAATCATCCGATTATCCAACGGGGTCGTAGCATAGATCAGGCGTCATTTAGTCAAATTAAAGTAGATATATAGGTAACGAATGTTAAATCATAAACTTTATAATTATACTA
Source organism: Moraxella sp. CTOTU48268 (assembly GCF_032069585.1). Taxonomy (NCBI): domain Bacteria; kingdom Pseudomonadati; phylum Pseudomonadota; class Gammaproteobacteria; order Moraxellales; family Moraxellaceae; genus Moraxella; species Moraxella sp. CTOTU48268. The sequence continues at coordinate 28,060 of NZ_DAMALV010000029.1, read as the reverse complement.
AATTGTTAAATAGAATTAACTAATCCCATTTTCTCTCCTCTACTAAAATGTTACAGTATGTTAAGATATATACCCTTTATAATCAAAAACTTAGTTCTGTTTTTGTGGTATATAAGCCCTGTGAAATCTTGCTGTAATTTGAAATATTGTAAATAATTTGTTAAGGTTGCTTTCCAGTTAATCTAATGAAAAGATATCTTTATGAGTTTTGTGAAAGTCGAAAAATTTGGCCCTTTTCCTCGGGTTAATCGTCCTGTTTTTATTGCCTCCGCATTGCTGATTGTCGGATTTATTATTTTTGGTTCGTTATTTGGTGAGTTGGCAGGTGAGGTTTTTAATCAACTGCAATCTTTTATTACCCACCGTTTTCGTTGGCTTTTTATCATTTTGATGAATGTCGCGGTGGTGTTTAGCTTATATATTGCCTTAAGTCGTTATGGCGATATTCGGCTTGGCCATCAGACAGAACATCCTGAGTATAGCTTACTATCATGGTTTGGCATGCTGTTTAGTGCGGGGATTGGGATTGGTCTGTTGTATTGGGGGACGGCAGAGCCGTTATATCATTTTATGTCGCCTCCGATGGGGCAAGCCGAAACCGTAGAAGCGGCTAAACAAGCGATGAGTATTTCGTTTTTGCATTGGGGGATTCATGCGTGGGCGTTGTATTGTGTCGTAGCATTGTCATTGGCGTATTTTCATTATCGCCGTGGCTTGCCGTTGTCGATTCGCTCGGTACTGTACCCGTTGATTGGTCAAAAAATCTATGGCAAATGGGGGCATGTGGTCGATACCCTTGCGGTGTTTGGCACGATGTTTGGGGTGGTGACATCTTTGGGGCTAGGGGCGATGCAAATTAACGCAGGCTTTAGCAATGTGTTTGGTATTCCCAACAATGTCCCGGTACAGCTTTGTTTGATTGCGATTATTACCGCGATGGCGACGTTATCCGTGATGATGGGACTGGATAAAGGGATTAAACGCTTAAGCGATATCAATATTGTGCTGACTGTGTTGCTGCTTGGCTTTATGTTATTTTTTGGTCCGACCCAGTTTATCATCGATAGTTTTATTGAAAATATCGGCAATTATGTCAGCCAACTTATTCCACTAGGATTTTGGAGTGAGGCGTATAGCAATACGGACTGGCAGGCAAATTGGACGATTTTTTATTGGGCATGGTGGGTGAGTTGGTCGCCATTTGTGGGAATTTTTGTGGCGCGTATTTCTCGGGGTCGTACTATCAGAGAGTTTATTTTTGGGGTGTTATTTATCCCGATGCTGTTGTTGTTCTTTTGGTTTACCACCTTTGGTGGCAGCGCGGTACACATGGAATTGATGGGCAATTATGGGCTGATAGAAGCAGTCAAAGCCGATTATGGTAGTGCGATTTTTAAACTGATTGAATATTATCCTTTAACCAAGCCTTTGACGCTGGTGATTGTGGTGATGATTATGTTGTGGTTTGTCACTTCGTCAGATTCGGCAAGCCTTGTGATTGATATGCTCACGGCAGGCGGCGATACCAATCCGCCAAAAATCCAGCGGTTATTTTGGGCATTGAGCCAAGGGGTGATTGCTGCGGTATTATTGGTGGCAGGGGGGTTATCTGCGTTGCAAGCGGTCGCCATTATTGCAGGCTTCCCGTTTGCCATTGTGGTGTTTGTAATGATGTATTGTCTATGGCGAGGGCTAACACGCGATAGATTGACTTTGTACCGTAATCAACAATGGTATATCACGGCAGAGTCTGCTGAGCATAATTCAGCGAATGAGTTTATTGATGAGCATTTATTGCTCGGTCCGCCCGTGGTAGTTAAAGATGAGTGATATTGTTTTTCTTGATTAACATAAATGGACGGGTGTAAGCGTAGCAAAGCTGATGCCTGTCTAGGCAGTCAACCAATGGGCTTAATTCACAGCCTAGACATGCGTTACAAAGAAAAACGCTATAACAAATGCCTAATGTATGGCAATATTTGATATGCCCATAAAATTGTATGCCCATCAAATAATGAGGAAACCCCAATGAGCAAGCCTGAAAAACCTTTTATTGCGCTTAATATCGCAATCTTAACTGTATCAGACACCCGCAGTTTAGAAGAAGATATCTCTGGTCAATACCTAGCTGATAGCCTTGTCGAATCAGGGCATACCCTGGCGGAGCGAGCCATACGCACCGATGATATTTATCAAATCCGTGCGATCGTGAGTCAATGGATTGCCGACCCTGCGATTCACGCTATCATTACCACAGGCGGGACAGGTTTTTATATCCGTGACCAAATCCCTGAAGCCCTAAGCCCGCTGTTTGATAAAGAAGTACAAGGTTTTGGCGAGATGTTCCGCGCGCTATCTCGTGATGAAATCGGCATGTCAACCTTGCAATCTCGCGCGCTAGCAGGCATGGCGAATAATACGGTGATTTTTTGTTTACCTGGCTCTTCGGGTGCCTGTCGTACAGGCTGGGAAGGCATCATCAAAGAACAGCTCGATAACCGTACCCGTCCGTGTAACTTTGTGCCGCATCTGATGCGTGAAAATCCAAAACATGACTATTAAATTGGCAGGGGTGGTGATTTTGGCGGGGGGTGAATCATCTCGGATGGGTTCACCTAAGGCGCTATTAAGCTTGCCAAATGGCGAAACTTTGCTTGATTTTCATATTCGTCATGCCAAACGCTTAAATGTCCCTGTCATGGTGGCGGATAATGGTAAGGGCTTATGTCATGATACAACCGTCAAAATCATTGATGATTATCTGCCAAATCAACAAAATGGCAAAGGAGCAGGGGCGTTATCAGCCCTGGCAAGTGCCATGAATCAAGTCATGTCTCCTTACCATTATTTACTGGTGATAAGTTGTGATAGTTTGGTTCATGCCCATCAAGTCTTTGATAAATTGCGTTATGCGGTAACTGATAATGAAGCGGTGATTTATTTAAAAGCTGAAAAGGATTATCCATTGTTGGGTTTGTATCGTACAGATTTATTAATAAAATTATACGATTATTTGGATAAGGGTCAGCGTGCAGTGATGAAGTTTTTGGCGGATAAAAAAATACAAACCGCTGCATTGCCAAATGAATGGATAACTTTAGCAAATTTTAATACCAAAAATGAATTTGATTTGGCGTTGAACTCACTCAATAAAATAGGATAAATAAGTCAAATTTTGGGAAATTATTCACATTAACAGGATATAAAATAATTTCATCAATTAAGGGTAGGATTAAGGGTATGAGTTAAAATTTAGGCATGGTAATTGCATTTTTAAATTACCTTGTTTGATTATGTTGGAAAACTGCTATGCCTTCAATCAGTAGCCCTGTGAGTGTTGAATTTTTTCCCCATGACAGAGTGAAAGAAAATCGTTTTGACCTTCCTATAACCCCCAAACATGCAAAAGCTGTACAAAATCAGGGCAAAGTGTATCTGGTTGGTGCAGGTACAGGCGACCCCGAACTCTTGACCATCAAAGCCTATAAAACCATCTTGCAAGCGGATGTAATTTGTTATGACAATCTGGTGAGTGATGAGATTTTGGCACTTAATACAACGGCAGAAAAAATCTATGTGGGTAAAAAATGCCACCAACACAGTATGTCTCAACAAGATATTAATAGCCTGCTCGTAAAACTGGCTAAACAAGGCAAAACAGTGGTTCGGCTCAAATCGGGCGATCCATTTATCTTTGGGCGTGGCGGTGAAGAAATGCAAACCGTGATTGGTGCAGGGGTGGCGTGTGAATCGATTGCCGGCATTACCACAGCATTAGCAGTCTCTAATAGTGTTAACATTCCGCTCACTCATCGTGACCATGCCCAGTCGGTGAAGTTTGTTACTGGGTTTTTAAAGACTGATACGCCTAACGAGCAATTCGCTGAACTACTTACTGATAATCAAACGGTGGTGTTTTATATGGGATTAAATACCTTGTCAAATTTAACCCAAGGTCTGTTACAAGCGGGTAAATCAGCCGATACACCATTTGCGATTATTGCCAATGTCAGTCGTCCTAACGAGCAAGTTTTGGTGGGTACGCTAAGCACTATTCAAGCATTGCAAAATGACGCTAAACTGCCATCGCCTGCGGTGATGATTATGGGTGATGTGGTGTCGCTGTATCATCAATTAAATGCGCCTACTTTAACGTATGCCGCATTGTAGGGATGATAAGACTGTACAGATTGTAGCCATAATTAATCGGTTAATCAGTAATTAGTCAGAGTGACAACTATGCTGACACAGGGGGGAGCGGATTGCTTACCTTCTATTTTTGTCAACACCTAAAACCTAAAAAAGGCATGCGGTTTTGATGCCTTTTTTATGTTTGTGAGAATGTTGTGCGGGATTTGGGCAAATTCAATCTATCGTTACAGTTAATAAAGACTAAATCATTACCACGCCATTGGTCACGCTCACAGGGTAGGATTTTAACGCCACTTGCTCATCATCAATGCATTTACCTGTTGCCAAGTCAAAGCGCTGTTTGTACATGGGTGATGCGACATATCGTACCTTTTGCCCGTCAATTTCACAGCTACCGAGTAGTCCACGAGAGATAACATTGGCTTGGCTAAAAGGATCAAAGTTGTGCATGGCAAAAACGTCATCATTTTGGGTGCGAAAGATCGCGACTTGCTCGCCGCCCACTAATGCACATACGCCTGTTTCTGGGATAATATCATCAAGTTTACAAATTTCATTCATGGTTTGATTCCATATTTTTACCCGATGAGATGCCCATTGAGCATCCCACTTTGGTGAATTTTACTAAAGTTAGGCAGGTGTTGCAGTGTCGGCTGAGAATTTAGTTGCATCATAGCCAAGCACTAACTTTTCTTCGGCAGTCGCAGGGCGAATTTGGCTCCGCTCTTCGACAAACACTACGTTGTCATCGACTTTGTCGCTGTTGATAAAGTGCTTAAAGCGTTTGAGGCGCTCTGGGTCAGATAGTGTAGTTTTCCATTCGCATTGGTACGCGTCAATATCCGCTTGCATTTGGGCTTCGAGTTCTTCGGCAATACCCAAGCTATCATTGATAACCACCTGTTGAATATACTCAAGACCACCTTCCATTTTTTCACGCCAGACTGACGTGCGTTGTAAGCGGTCACCAGTTTTGATATAAAACATTAAGAAACGATCGATATATTTAATTAACGTTGCTTTGTCTAAATCACTGGCAAACAGCTCAGCGTGACGAGGCCGCATACCGCCATTGCCACAGACGTATAGGTTCCAGCCGTTTTCGGTGGCGATAATACCGATATCTTTGCCCTGGGCTTCAGCACATTCACGGGTACAGCCTGATACGCCAAATTTGATTTTGTGTGGGGCACGTAAGCCTTTATAGCGGTTTTCCAGTTCGATCGCCAAGCCAACGCTATCATCCACCCCATAGCGACACCATGTGCTACCGACGCAAGATTTGACGGTACGCAAAGACTTACCATAGGCATGCCCTGTTTCAAACCCTGCATTTATTAAACGTTCCCAAATTGCAGGCAATTGGTCGCTGCGAGCCCCAAATAAATCCACACGTTGCCCACCAGTGATTTTGGTGTAAAGTCCAAAATCGCGTGCTACCTCACCTAAGACAATGAGTTTTTCGGCGGTAATTTCACCGCCCGCAATACGTGGCACGACTGAGTAAGTACCATCTTTTTGGATATTCCCCAAGAAAGCGTCATTGGTGTCTTGTAGCGCAACCAGTGGTTTATCAAGAATATAGTCATTCCAGCAAGATGCCAAAATCGAGCCAATCGTTGGTTTACAGATTTCACAGCCATCGCCGTGTCCGTGTCTTTCAATTATCTCTTCAAAGGTGTGGATATTGCTGACGCGCACCAAGTGATACAACTCTTGGCGAGAGTAAGCAAAATGCTCGCAGATGTGATTTTTGACTTCAATACCACGTTTTTTGAGTTCTGACACTAAGGTATCTTTGACGATTTGGGCGCAGCCGCCACAGCCTGTGCTGGCTTTGGTACAGACTTTAATGTCCTCATACGTGAGTGCGCCATTATCAATCGCCGAGCAGATTTGACCTTTGCTGACGTTATAACATGAGCATAGGGTAGCGGTATCGGGCAGATTATCCACCCCCATCACAGGTTTTTCCACGTTTGGCAAAATCAAGCTTTCTGGGTGTAACGGTAAATCAATACCATTTAAAAACAGTTGCAATAAATTGCTATAATCTTCGGTATCCCCGACTAGGACCGCACCGAGCAGGCGTTTGCTGTCTGGGGTAGTGACCAATTTTTTGTACACGCCTGTTTTGGGGTTTTGATAGACATAGCTTTGGCTGTCTTTGATTTTACCATGAGCATCGCCGATACTGCCGACATCGACGCCCATGAGTTTAAGTTTGGTACTCATATCGGCACCATCAAATAGGCTGTCATGCTCACCTGCTATTTGTGAGGCACATACGCTTGCCATGGTGTAGCCTGGAGCAACCAGCCCGTAGATTTTGTTATCCCATAATGCACATTCTCCAATCGCATAAATATCTGGCTCGCTTGTTTGACATGTGTCATCAATGACGATACCGCCACGTTCGCCCAGCTTGAGTCCAGAGCTGCGAGCAAGACTGTCTTGAGGGCGAATCCCTGCGCTAAACAAAATCAAGTCGGTATCGAGCAAAGTGCCGTCAGCAAACTGCATGGTTAAAAAACTGGCGTCATCGTCATGGTTATCGATGATTTGCTGAGTATTTTTGCCTGTCAAAACGGTAACGCCCAAGTCTTCGATTTTCTTTTTCAGCAGCTCACCACCGGCAGCGTCAAGCTGAACGCCCATCAATTGTGGGGCAAACTCGACCACATACGTGGTTAACCCCAAAGTGACCAAGGCTTTTGCGGCTTCAAGTCCGAGCAGACCACCACCCACAACCACGCCACGCTGTACTCGAGAATTGGCGGCGGTGGCGATGATGGCGTCTAAGTCATCAATGGTGCGATACACATGGCAGTGGGCATGGTCATGGCCCTGTACTGGGGGTACGAACGGATACGAGCCTGTTGCTAACACCAATTTTTCAAATTCTAAAGTGTTGCCCTTGCTGGTGATAAGGGTTTTGGTTTGCGCATCAAAACTTGCGACGCCTTCACCCAAATGCAAAGTAATGCCTGCTTGCTCATAGTTTGCCAAATCCACTAAATTAAGCTGACTGGCATCTTTATGTTCAAAGTAACTGGACAAATACACACGGTCATAGGCAGGGCGACTCTCAGCACTAAACACATGGATTTGGTAAGTTTGGTGTAGGCGTTTTTCAATCGCTTTTTCGATAAAGTGGTGCCCGACCATACCGTTACCGATGACGATAAGATTTTTCATGTATTTATCCCTTCTAACGAAACATTGGCTTTTTGACTAGGATAATGACTGGCTTTTGGCGTGTATTATCCCAAGTTTTTCTATACTGTTATATAAGCAAACTTTATGCCAATATTTAAATTTACTATAAATTTCAAAGGGTTAAAAAATATAGGTTAATTGTCTGTTAAGAAAAATAACTCACATTGTTAGTGATTTAACGCAATCAGTAGCCAAGTGAGGAGCAACAGCACCGTTAATATGCCACTGACCAGTTGCCAAAATAGTACAGGATGTTTATCAATCAGCGGCTGCTTGGCTTTATCGTCGGCATGGCTTTTGGGGTCAAGGTCGGTGAGAAAATCGCCAATGCTCTGATAGCGGCGGTTGCTATCTGCTTGCAGCGCACGAATCAGCACGTCATTGACCCAAAATGGTAAATCCGTGCGCAATTGTCGCACGTTTTTGAACGCCAGTTTTTGGGTGGTTTGGGCGGTCATCGCAGTGGTCAAGGTATCGACATCAAACGGCTGTAGCCCTGTCAGCATCTCATAAGTCACCACACCCAGCGAGAAAATATCGGAATACACCCCTTTTGGTGCATCGCTAAAATATTCGGGGGCAATATAATGCAAATCGCCCACAGGCGGTGTATGTCCTGTTCTTAAGAGCAACGAGCCAACCGAACCAAAGTCAATGAGCTTGATATGACCCGATGGCAGCAGCATGATATTTTCGGGCTTGATATCTTGATGGAGTAGATAATTACGGTGCATGGCTCGCAGCGCCATACCGATTTGATTGACAATAGCAAAGGTTTGGGCAACCGATAAGGGCGGTTGGGTGTCGATAAATTCACGCAAGCTCATGCCTTGCAAAAATTCGGTGACATGGTACAGATATTGGCTATTCATCGGCTTGGGGTAAAATTTTAGTAAGCTTGGGTGATTGAGGCTTAACCCTATTTTTTCTTCTTTTAAAAACAGTCGTAAAAATCCGCTATCGTCTTCATAGTAGGCAGATGGCACTTTGATAATACGCTGATTATCGCCTGTGTCAGCGGTGGTGTCGGTTGCCAAATACACGCTACTGCGTGGCGTGTTTTGCACCACTTTGTCAATGGTAAAATAATCAAGCTTGTCGCCGACAGTCAGCACAGGCGGAATGCGTAGACGGGTAACCGCATGACGACTGTCTGTATGTTCGGCAAAGTCAGCTTTGTCAAAATCTGCATTCGCCAAAATTCTCGCAACTTTTGGCAAGACGGCTATCATCACGCAACTGACATTGTCATTACTGCCATTTTCCAATGCCACCTGACACAAGGTTTCTGGCAAATTTTCTAAGTCTAAGGTGGTGGAATTATCCAGCGCCAACAATTTGCCCAATGCCGATTGGGTGAGTAATAACAATTCATCATCACTGATAAATTCATACACGCCATCGGTCATTATCAAAAACACATCTTCGGGCAACACATCAATTTGGGCAAGTTGTAATTCCACATGGGCATCTGAGCCAAGTGCAGCGGCTAAGGCTCCTTTGTCTCGCCCTCGTTTGTGTCTGTGGTCTTGGGTGAGTACGCGCAGTTTGTTGTGTCGTAGCCGATAGATACGGCTGTCACCCGTATGAAATAACACTGCCGAGTGCTCGGATAATAAAGGCTCGGTAAACAGCATACCAGATAAGGTTGAGAGTAATTTGGGCAAATACCGCTGCGAGGCTGAATCAAAGCTGTCATGGTGATCACTAAAATACAAAAAATCATTGATAATATGCACGCTTTTGGTGAGCGTTTGGGCCAGCGTTTCGGCACTGTTGTTATTCAATGAATCGCTAGTAACAGGGCTAGTAATAGAGGGTGTCACCATGTCGGCTTGGTGCATGGTTAATTGGTCGATCAGCGTATCAATCACCCATTGACTAGCGAGCTTTGGCTGTCCGCAGCTGCTGACCCCGTCAGCTAAAGCAGTGACTTGCCATGCAAGCTGAGCGGCGGTGCTATCCCTTGTCGGCACCAGCGTTTGCATTGTCAAGGTGTCTTGGTTTTCCGCTTTGCGCCCTGCATGACTAGCAGCACGGGTCAGCAGTTGCGGTAAGGATTGCAAACTGGGGGGATTTTGCTGAATGGCTTTTGACATGGGTTTTTCCTTACTAGCACGGTTGCTACGCATTGTGCAAAAATGAAAAAAGGGCATACACCCTTTTTTGCCTTACTAACTAGACTTCCTTGTCCGCTGGTTGACTGGTTTGATTTAGATAGTGATTACGCTATCGCAATTCGCTCAATCGTGCCATCTTCGTGCACCTCGACCATATGTCCTTTTGGCTCGCTCAGGAAGGTCGCGCCAATAAAGGCAATCCCTGCAAAAATCGCGAGGGTAATAAAGAATCCTGTTGGCGATACCATAGAGAAAATAGTCAAAAACAACACCCCACCTACGTTACCATAGGCACCCGCCATACCAGCAATTTGCCCTGTCATACGGCGTTGAATGAGCGGAACCACTGAGTACACTGCACCGCATGCTGCTTGCACAAATACAGAAGTAAGCAGCACGATTGCCACTGCACCCGCCAATGGTAACTTGGTCATTTGCGTCATTAGCAGATAACCCACTGTTTGCCCTGCCAATGCAATCATCAATACTTTACGACGACCGACCGCATCGGACATAAAACCACCGCCAGGACGAGCAAATAAATTCATCACCGCAAAACAGCCTGCAGTCAACCCTGCTAAAGTATGCGATACACCATAGTTGGTAATAAAAAATTGCGGCAACATCGACACCACTGCCAACTCAGAGCCAAAACATGCCAAATACGCCATGTCTAAAATCGCCACTTGTTTGAACTGATAACCATATTCTGGATTTACCGCAGGGCGAGATGTATCAAATAAATGCTTATTGACTGACCAGATTTTGATATATTGATAGACTACAAGCACCGCCACCACCGCATATGCCAGCATGGTTTGATTAGCGGTTAATAATTTTAATCCGCTAGGTGACAAACGCCACGCCAACAAAAACAAAATCGCATAAACCGGTAAAATCATCACCGCATAAAAGTAAAAGTCTGCCTTGTTTGATACTTCCAAGCCGCCTGATTTTTTTGGTTTAAAATAAGTCGCGCCTTTGGGTGTATCACTGACGCCACGATAAAAAATGACCGAATAAACAATCGCAATCACGCCTGTGGTAGCAATCGCATACCGCCAACCGTCTGCACCGCCATACATTAAGGCAAGAATCGGCATCGACATCGACGCTACTGCCGCCCCAAAATTGCCCCAACCGCCGTACACCCCTTCTGCCGAGCCGACTTCATTGACAGGAAACCATTCTGAAATCAAACGAATCCCAACCACGAATCCTGCACCGACAAAACCTAGCAGAAACCGCCCAATCGCCAGCATTTGGAAACTTTGGGCAAAAGCAAACACAAAACACAAAAAACCGCTAATCAACAACACAGCACTATATGAACGCTTGGGGCCGTATCTATCGACCATCGCGCCGATTAGCAAACGAGCAGGAATGGTCAAAGCCACGTTGAGCATCAAGATCGCTTTGACTTGTCCATCGCTCAAATGAAAATATTGTTTGATAGTTGGCATCAATGCCACATGAGCAAACCAAATTAAAAAGGTGACGAAAAAAGCAAACCAGGTGTAATGTAACACCTTGATACGGGGTAATTTCATAGCAAACAGCGGTAAACGTTGGGGCATCTGCTTCTCCTTTAAGTAAGCCTGTACGGTTCACGGTAACAAGGTAAAAGCAATATTTATGCCATTGTCATAAACTTTTGTTTTTGCAATAATTTTTTTGAATGACCCATCAATTTGCTATTTTGCTGTGATAAAACTTTCACCGATTGGCATAAATGATAAAAATTTGATGCTGTACTGCACTATTTTGGTAAGTAATCGATAAGGTAAAAGAATAATGCAAATAAATAAGCAAAAAAAATGTCTAAAAATATTTTAAAAACCCTCAAACAGTTATCTACAGTTAAAGAGGTTAAATTCAAAGAGTGGTCAACATCCATCACACTGTCCGACAAATAATAGCCAAAATTTAAAACACCATAAAAAACAGTAAAAAAAAACGGTTTAAAACGGTTGGCATAGATTTTGAATTATTAAATTTTAAAGTGCTAGATTCTAAAGTATTAAATATCGGGTCGGATAAGCAAGGTCAGCCAAATAATGCAACACACACACATTCTTATCATAGGGGCAGGGATGGCAGGGACACGCTTTGCCATGCAGTATGCCAAAAGCAGACTGAGTACCCACAGCGGACTGGGGATTGACAGCCAAGGCGAACAAAGTCGAGATGAGTTTGCCATCACGCTTATCAACAGCGAGCCATATGCAGGCTATAACCGTATTATGCTATCGCCTGTATTAGCAGGGGAAAAACGCTTCGCTGAGATTTATCTATTTTCTCAAGAGGAGTACGCCAACCATAACATCACTGTAAAGACAGGTTGCACTGTTAGCGATATCAATCTTGCTGCTCATCAGGTCATCACCGACAGTGGCGAAACTATCGGCTATGACAAATTGGTGTTTGCCACAGGTTCAACGCCATTTATTTTGCCATTGCCCAACCATACCGCAAAAGGCGTCATGGGTTTTCGTACCAAAGCCGATGTGGATGCTATGCTAGATATCGCAAAAAACAATCATAATGGCAAAAAATCTCCAAAATGTCTGGTTATCGGCGGTGGATTACTCGGTCTTGAGGCTGCTAATGCTTTGGTACAACAGGGAGCGAAAGTCACTGTGGTGCATGGGGCAGGCTATTTACTCAATCGCCAACTGGATAAAACCGCTGCCGATTTACTGCAAACTTACTTTGAAAACAAAGGTATTGAGTTTGTGCTCAATGCCAACTCCCAAGCGATTTGCGTGGACAAGGATAACCAGGTTACTGGACTGACTTACACGGATAATGTCGACACATCCATCCCTGCCAAAACCATTGACAGCGATTGTATTATCATGACCGTCGGCGTGCGACCCAATATTGCCCTTGCGCAACAGGTCGGTATCACTTGCGAGCGGGGGATTTTGGTTGATAACAAAATGCGAACCCATACCCCAGACGTGTATGCGATTGGCGAGTGTGTACAGTTTGACAACCAGCTATTTGGGCTAGTCGCACCTGTGTATGAGCAAGCCAATATTCTGCTACATACCTTAAACGAGCAGCCAGGCAGCACCTCGCCCGTGTTTAGCATACAACCAACGGCAACCAAGCTAAAGGTCTCGGGCGTGGCGCTATTTTCGGCAGGTGATATCGATGTGAGTCACGACTGCGAGCAATTGATTTATCAAGACCCTAGCCATAGCATCTATCAAAAAATCACCGTAAAAGACAACCGTATTTTATCTGCAGTGCTATATGGTGATGTACAAGAGGGCAGTTGGTTTTTTGAACTGATTCAAAATCAACAAGATATTTCAGCCATCAAAGATAAATTACTGTTTGGCAAAGCGTTTTGTGAAGAGTTGCTGGCGGGCTGATCTGACTGGTAGAAATTAAAAATAGTAAAAGGTTAACGTGTGACAACAACTATACAACATTTAGCATCACAAAAATCCCCCCTGACCCAAGTCAAAACCACCTGTGCCTATTGCGGTGTTGGCTGCGGCGTGTTGGCGACGATTGATGAGAATACCCAACACGTCAGCATTGACGGTGATCCAAACCATCCTGCCAACTTTGGCAAATTATGCTCCAAAGGCAAAGCGTTGGGCGATACGCTTGATCGTGACCGCCGTTTGGCACATCCGATGATTCATGGCGAGCCAGTCGATTGGGATACCGCCACCGACTTTGTTGCCAAATCATTGCAACAGATCATTGATGAATATGGCGCCGACAGCGTTATGCTATATGTATCGGGGCAACTGCTCACCGAAGATTATTACGTGGCAAACAAATTTACTAAAGGTTTTTTGGGTACCAATAATTTGGACTCCAATTCTCGACTGTGTATGTCATCAGCGGTGGCTGGCTACAAGCGAGCATTTGGCTCGGACACTGTGCCTTGTAATTATGAAGACATCGAAAACAGCGACCTATTTGTCATTATCGGTTCGAATATGGCGTGGTGTCATCCGATTTTATTTGGTCGGTTAAAATCCAGCAAACAAGCCAATCCCAACAAAAAAATCGTGGTGATTGACCCACGAGCCACTGACAGCACCGCGATTGCTGACTTGCATTTGCCAATTCGCTCCGGCACAGATACCCATTTATTTGTCGGACTACTCAATTACTTGCACCAAAACGGCTATGCCAATCACGATTATCTTAGGCATTGTGACAATCTTGCTGATGCGCTTGCAGCCAGTGACAGTTGGACGATTAAAAAAGTTGCCAAAATCTGCGGTGTCGACGAAAGTGATTTAACCAAGTTTTACCAATTGTTTGCCACTACCAAGAAAACCGTGAGTTTTTACTCAATGGGTGTCAATCAAGCCAGTAATGGCACCGATAAAGTCAATAGCATTATCAATTGCCACCTTTACACAGGCAAACTGGGTTATCAAGGGGCAGGGGCGTTCTCAATTACAGGACAGCCCAATGCCATGGGTGGGCGAGAGGTCGGGGCGTTAGCCAATCTGCTTGCCAGTCATTTTGAACTCAAAAACAGCGACCATCGTCAAACAGTAGCCAACTTTTGGCAAGCGCCCACTAGCATTAGTGGTAAAGATGGTGTCAAGGCAACCCAATGTGCCGATGCTATTTTGGAGGGGCAAATTAAAGCGATTTGGATTATGGCGACCAATCCTGTAGTCAGTCTGCCAGAAGCAGACAAATTTGCCATGGCGTTACAGCAATGCCCATTGGTCATCGTGTCTGACTGCTCAAAAGACAGCGACACGCTCGACTTTGCTCATGTGGCTTTGCCCGCGCAAGGCTGGAGTGAAAAATCAGGCACGGTCACCAACAGCGAACGCCGTATCTCTCGTCAGCGCCGCTTAGTTACTCCATTTGCTGATGCCAAGCCCGACTGGTGGATAGTGAGCCAAGTAGCACAGAAAATGGGTTTTGTGGGTTTTGATTACACTCACGAATCGCAAGTGTTTGCCGAACACGCTCGGCTTAGTGGCGAGAAGAATGGCGGTGAAAAAAATACAGATAGCCGAAGTTTTAATATCAGCCATTTAGCCAATATTAGCCAAAACGAGTATGATAACTTGGCACCGTTTCAATGGGGTCAACCGCATTATTTTGGACTACAAAAACAAGACGCACACACCACTATCGGCACAACTTATACCGATACCCAAAAACTGCATTTTGTCACCGTTAATCCTGCGGTACCCAAGTCATTGCCTGATGAGCAATATCCACTGGTGCTTAACACAGGTCGCTCGCGTGACCAATGGCATACCATGACCCGTACAGGGATTGCCCCACAGCTTAATCAGCATTTACCGCACCCACTGGTTGCGATTCACCCGAGTGACGCCAAACCTTTGGGTGTACAAAATACCGATTTTGTGCAAATTAACAGTCCCAATGGTACTATCTTAGTGCGGGCGGATGTGACTGAAAAGCAACGCCAAGGCGATGTATTTATACCTATGCACTGGAATCAGCACTTTGCCGCCAATGCGCGTGTCGGTAAGCTTATCAGCAATCATCATGACCCCTTTTCGCAGCAACCGCAGCTCAAGCACCAACCTGTCAGGCTGCAAAAGCTAACCATGCAAGCATTTGGATGGTTATTGATTGATAAACATTGTGATGAAAACCTGCTAACTTGGCTCGAATCGCCAGATATGACTTATTGGGTGCGTAATCGCCAGTCAAACAGTAGCCAGTATTTTTTTGCCATTGATAATCAGTCTGCGTTCATGACAACTTGGTTTGATAAGCAATATTGGCAACAGCAGTTAAGTGTATGGCTCAATCAACAGGCGCAAGCCTACAACTTTGATATTATCCATTATCAACATATTGATACCGATAACACTAGCCAAGATTTACGACTTGCGATATTGCAAAACGGGCAAGTCCATGCGCTAGTATTTTTGAGCACCCACGAGCACAAACTACCTACCCATAACTGGCTAGATAGCCAATTTGGCACAACGCTCAATAGCCATACGCGTAAATGGCTACTAATGGGCAAACCTGCCACGGGTTTTATTGATAAAGGGCGGATTGTTTGCTCTTGTATGTCAGTGGGTGAAAATACCATTGTTGAGACAATAAAAAAATATCACTGTAAAACCGTCGTTGAGGTTGGCAAACATTGCAAAGCAGGCACCAATTGTGGCTCCTGTCTAGGAGAGATTAGCAAAATTTTGGCGGGGTGAAATTGGCATAACTTGTTGAAAGGATCATTGGGCGAACTTTAAGCCACTTTATAATTTCGCTTAATGTTGCCTGATTTTATCTGGTGACTCATTTATGACTAACGTTAGACATTCAAAAAAGAGGAGAAGAATTGAAAAAATTAATTGATAATGATTATCATTTATATTATCATTCTTGCTGCTTTGTAACGCTTCTCTTTTTTTATATATCTGAGTGATTTTATGAATACTGCCAATGCTAGTTTACCGCCGCGTGGTGCTTTGCGCTATTTAAGTCTGTGTGTATTAACCACCCTTTATTCACCGTGGGCAATAGCGAGTGAGCCAGAACCCGTCACTACCTTGCAGACCATTACTTTTAATGCCCGTCAATATACCCCAGCAAAACAGACTGAGAATGTCCGCCATGAGAGCTCAGTCAAGGTACAGCAAGCTGATTTACTCAATCAATATTTACCGACGGTTGCTGGGGTGAATGTCGGTGGCACTTCGGGGATGGATCAGCATATTTATATTCGCGGTTTGGGCTCAGACAATGCCGGTAGTGCCTTAAAAATCACCGTGGATGGGGTGCGCCAACCCGAAACGCACGGCTTTCACCATGCCGGGATTAGTGGACTTGACCCAGATTTGTATAAAACAACTGAAGTGTCAGTGGGTAATAACTCGGTAACTTTGGGCAATAATGCCATCGGTGGCGGTGTGGCGTTTACCACGGTGGATGCACAGGACTTGCTATTACCTGATCAAAAAATGGGGGCAAAGGTTAAACTTGGCTATGCCAGTAACGATCAGCAATTTCATCGAAGTCTAACGACCTATGCCAAACCCAATGAGCAGTTGGACATGATTGTGTCTTATAGTGAGCGTGACAGCGATGGCGGCGAAGATGGCAAAAGCAACCACATCCAAGGTGATGATATTACTATCAAAAATATACTAGCCAAAGTCAATGTGATGCCGGCAGAAGGTCACAAAATTACTGCCAGTTACCAAAGCTATGACAATGACGGCAACTATCCGTTTCGTCCCAATATCGGCTACCAAGCCAATTTACCCGCTAATATTCATCCTGGCTACACCAATAATGAAACCTATGCACTCGGCTATGAGTATAAACCGCATAGCAATTTTGAGCTAAACAGCAAAATTTATCATTTGACCAATGAATCGCTGTCGCAAGGACTGCGCGGAACGACCCCCATGCGTATAGCCACGTCAGGCAAAACCGATGGCATGACGGCAAGTATCAAACAGCAACTGACGCAGCATCATGGTGACCATGCTTTGACCCATACGCTCAACTATGGGGTAGAAGGCTATAAAAAATCAGCGACGTTAGAGAGTACTGGTATCACAGAAGACGCTACCAGCGTAGGGGTGTACTTACAAGACCGAATCGAATTGGGACGATTTGCGCTGACGCCTGGCGTGCGCTTTGACCATTATAAGCCGTCAGAGCGCTTAAGCAGTGACGACTATAATCAAGTGTCGGGCGCATTGGCAGGGGAATTTAAACTGACGCCAAATCACAGCTTATTTGCCAGTTATACCCAATTGTTTAATGGACCACCCTTGCCAGAAACCATCCACCAATCTGGGCAAACCTTCGTCAATAAAGACCTCGAAGCAGAAACAGGCGCAAACGCAGAGCTGGGTATCAGTAGCCGTTTTAGAGGGGTGTTTGACAGTCAAGACAGTATGTCGCTGACAGCGAAAGTCTTTGATACCCAGTATGACAATAAAATCGACCGCTTAACAGGCATTGACTGTACTACAGGTAACTCAGTGACAGACGGGCAATGTGCCAGCTACATCAATGCCGGCGAGACTACCGTTAAAGGCTATGAGCTGAGCGCAAAATATCGGCTAAACAATATGCGCTTGAATGCAGGCTACGCCCATGCCAAAAGCGAAACCGAGCAAGGTTACCAACTCAACAAAGACTCAGGCGATCAGTTAAACCTTGGCTTTAATTATGACATCAATGACCGATTTAGCGTTGGAAGTGCCATCCGCCATGTCAAAGGTTTAACGCGTCGCACCAGTGCTACTGCCGTCGCTGATTTGCCAAGTTTTACCACCTATGATGTATTTGGTAGCTATCGTCCAAGCGCGTTACCGCAATTAACCGTGGATGCTGGTGTGTATAACCTTACAGATGCTTACTACTATGAGCACGTATCCAATACCGGTGATAAAGCCATGGGACGCAATGTCAAAGTAGCGCTAAGTTATCAGTTTTAAAATCAATGGGTGATACCCATCAGCATGATGGATTGCCCATTGCGGTTTAATATTTTCATAAAATATTGCAGAAAAATTTTGCTTATGTCCAAAATCCAATTTTTTACCCGTCCTACTACCACAAGGTTTGGCGGGGTATCAAGACAATTGCCTAAGGTATTGATCGGTGTAACCGAAAACGGCATTTTGCGCAAGGTATTCATCCTAGTCGATACCGTAGGCTATCAATAATCTTGTGATGATTTTGCCCAAGATAAAGCTAACACAAAGCGAAGATAAAAAAGCAACTTGAGGTTTCAAAGCCATTTGATATCAAAGTTGCTTAATATTTTAAAGTGGCTTAATTAACGTGGTTTAATACGGTCGCTTATTCAATTTAGCCTAATTTTTAATATTTTTGTTGATAATGATTATCATTTATACTAACATTTAAAGTTAGTTTTTATATTTATCGTGTTATAGGAATGATTATGGATTTTGCAAATTACTGGCAATATACAGATGTAGTGACCAAGACGTTATTTTTTGTGTTAATTGTTTTATCGATGCTGTCTTGGATTACAGGCATTTTACGTATCTTAAATAGCCAAAAAATTGCCAAGACAGTGTCGCAAGATTTGACCCAGCAAATTGACCAGCAGCAATCTCAACTGACCCCCTTATCCCTAGACAATCAAAAATTAGTCACTGAGCAGCAGTTACTGCAACAGCTCAATCGCTACCGTTTTGCCAGTGAGCAGGGCTTAAATATCCTTGGCACGACCGCTGCCATTGCCCCTTTTATTGGGCTATTTGGTACCGTGTGGGGGATTTTTCATGCCTTGCATAGCATTGCTAAATCAGGTCAAGCAGGACTTGGCCAAGTCGCAGGACCGGTTGGGGAGGCTTTGATTATGACTGGGCTTGGGCTTGCGGTAGCGATTCCTGCGGTGATTATGTATAATGTCATAGTACGAATTAATCGCAAAGCTATGCACCAAGCGAATGACACGGCGCATACCTTGCTTGCCAACGTGTTAATGAATTCTTCCACACAAGTTACGCAAACTAGTTTAGCCGCTCAACCCCATTTGCAAACCAGCTCGCAGCCCAAGCAACAAACTAACGCCGCTGACTTAATGCTGAAAAACGCCTAACCTTGACCCATCGCTAAACAGATAAATAAATAAACAGGGAATAACTTATGGCATTTCAACTCGGTGATGACGCTTCGACGGGCATGAATGAAATCAATCTGATTCCACTGATTGATATCATGCTGGTATTGATGATTATTTTTTTGGTGACGGCAACGGTAATTAATCCCAGTGTACCGCTAAATTTGCCCAAAACCTCAGCACAAGTCAATGAAGCCCCGCCCAAAGTGATACAAGTAAGCATTGATAAAGATGGCAAGATTTTTTGGGATGATGCCAGTATCAGTTTGGCGCAATTGAACACACGCTTTACCGAACAGGGCAAATTAAGCGAGACCCCAAGCATTCAGCTGCGCGTCGATAAAGACAGTCGATATGATAACGTCGCGCAAATCCTAGCAACAGCGAGCGAAAACAAGCTAACCAAGATTGCGTTTGTCAGTGAATAACCTGATTGATAAAATTTTTATTGATAATAAGAATAATTATCATTATTATATAAGAAAATTTATCAACGAGGTGCGTATGTTTGTGTGTATCTGTAATGCCGTCAAAGAAAGTCAAATCAAAACAGCCATTGAACAAGGTCATGACAGCTTAGAGGCATTACAAGCTGAGCTTGATGTGGCTACTTGCTGTGGCGGCTGTCAGCCAATGATTGAAGGTTATCTTGAAGAGTACGCCCAAAGCATCAATAACTATACGCACCTATTTATTGAAGTTGCCTAGTCTATTAACGTTGCCTAATAACTTGTTATCGTACACACTCAAGCTTATTCATTAATCTCAATGAATGAGCGACTGACAAATATTGTAAATTATTTGCTGCGGTGAATTGTTTTTAACGTCACTTTAATTTAGTATTTCAGATAATACCCAACCTTTGTTTCTGTTCATTTTTCAAGGATATACCCATGAAAGGCAGCCAAGCTGTTATTGATTATCTAAATTTCTTAATTAGTGGTGAACTGGGGGCTCGTGACCAGTACTTTATTCATGCGCAAATGTATCATGAATGGCATTATCCAAAACTTCATACGCGTATGCATCATGAAATGGAAGAAGAAAGCGATCATGCGCGTGCCTTAATCAATCGGGTGTTGATGCTAGAAGGCACACCCAACATGAAAGTTGCCGATATCAATATTGGTCATGATGTGCCAAGTATGCTAAAAGCCGATCTTCAGCTTGAGTATGCAGTTCGTCAACATCTCAAAGACGGCATTGCGCTTTGTGAGCAAGAGCAAGACTATGTAACCCGTGAGATTTTGGTCGCCCAATTGGTAGATACTGAAGAAGACCATGCGCATTGGTTAGAGCAGCAGCTAAGACTGATTGATATGATGGGACTAGCCAATTATTTGCAATCTCAGCTCGGTGACATCTCTGAATAAGGCGACCAAGCAATAAGGTAACTAAGGTAAACATTATGCAAGTCGATAAAGAAACTCTAAGAGCGCTAAACCAAGTTTTGGGTCAGGCATTGATTGCTATCAACCAATACTTCTTACACGCACGTATCGCCAAAAACTGGGGACTAAGTGAACTTAACGAAAAATTGTATCATCAGTCGATTCATGAGATGAAATGGGCAGATGACCTCATTGAGCGTATCTTAATGCTAGATGGTCTACCAAACTTGCAAGAGCTTGGCAAAATTTTAATCGGTGAAAATGTCGCTGAAATTTTGCGTTGTGATTTGCAACTAGAGTATCAAAAAACTGACATCATCAAAAATGCGATTGCCTTATGTGAGCAGAAAAGCGATTTCGTCTCTCGCAAATTATTGGTCAAACTCAAAGACGGGAGTGAAGAGCACATTGATTGGTTAGAAACGCAGATGGAACTGGTGACCTCCATGGGCATCGAAAATTATACGCAAAGTTTATTAGATTCATAAAGCGTATCAGCGTGTCGGAATAACTGTATGAACCATCAATATACCCAAGCCGCGTTGATTTCTGTCATCTCTATACTGATGGCATCGCTTATCATCATCTTAGTGGCAGTGATTTATTGATTGTCGTTTTAATTGTCGTGCTTGGCATATTGGCATAGCCAAGATGATGAGTGATTTCGGCTGGCAGTTTTCGTTCTGCCAGCCGTTTGGTGAGTTACTTTAAGGGGCTTTTTTACCCAAGATATGTTTTAAAAGATGGGTTTTACAAGGTGTGTTTTAAAAGCTTTCTAGTACAATTTTGCCTTTTGACTTGCCTGATTCAAGTAGCTTATGTGCCTTCTCCAAGTTTGCAGCGTTAATATTGCCTAGATTTTGGTTAAGCGTACTTCTAATTTTTTGCTGGTCAACTAACTGGGCAACCTGTTGCAACAGCTGACCTTGCTTTTCGATATCATCGGTTTCAAACATTGAGCGGGTGAACATCAACTCCCAATGGATAGAAATAGATTTAGTCTTAAACGGCATAATATCAAAGGTTTGTGGATCATCGATCAATCCAAGCTTACCTTGTGGTGCAATCAGAGAAACTATTTGCTTGATATAGGTGTCTGTATGATTGGTAGAGAATACGTATTTTGGTTTCTCAGTGCCTAATGCCTCGATTTGTTCGTTTAAATCTTTGCTATGATCAATGACATGGTCGGCACCCAGTGATTCCACCCAAGATTTCGTTTCTTCACGTGACGCTGTGGTTATCACGGTCAGATTGGTTTTTGCTTTTAGGAGTTGGATAGCGATTGAGCCTACACCGCCTGCACCACCAATAATTAAAATACTGCCAACGTCTGTTTCTGAAATTTGAAACCGATCGAACAGCATTTCCCATGCCGTTATTGCAGTTAATGGCAATGCTGCTGCTTCTGCATTAGAGACTGTAATTGGTTTAAGACTGATAATTCGTTCATCGACTGCTTGAAACTCAGCATTACTACCATCTCGGGTTAAATCGCCAGCATACCAAACACAATCTCCTACTTTAAACGAGGTAACTTTTGAGCCAATTTCAATAATTTCCCCAACGGCATCCCAACCTAAAATACGATTATTTGCTTCAGACGAATTTTTTCTCACTTTGGTATCAACGGGATTCACAGAGATTGCCTGAACTTTTACCAGTACATCACGCTCCTTAAGTGTAGGCTTGGTTTTTTCGATATCGACCAATGAATTTTTAAAATCATCCTGGTTACTGATAACATACGATACGGCTTTCATGGATTTGTCCTTTTGTAATAGTGGATTAGTTTAATTTAATGCAGTGTTTTTAGTGTATTGCAGACAGGCTGGTTTAGGTCAGTCAGCCTAATCTGATAGAATTAATAAAAAATAGTGGATATTCTGAGTCTATGCTAAAGGTGCAAGGTCAAGGGCGCTAGTTAAGGTCATAGCTTTTGCGCCTGTGTTTTCGCCAAAAATAGCCGTTGGTAAAATGCCGTCATTTATTGTTGTACCAGTGTACCCAATCAAAGGTGGCGAGTGCAACATCATTTACACCTTATCACTTATGCTTGTTTCTTTGTCATGGTTAAAGCAAGCATAAAGGAAGTAATATCAACCTAAAATTTAAGCTGATACAGACATTCCTTACAAGTTAAAGCGCAAATGTTTATGTAACCTTTATACAACAAAGCTATGCGCTAAAGCCGTTTGACATGAATATAACAGTGGTTTAGACTCAATTTTGATGCTAGTCAATGTCGGCTAGTCAATATTGGAGTATTAGTGATGGTTAAAACCGCTTTATATGTCCGTCTTGAAGCTAAACCAGGTAAAGAACAACAAGTAGAAGATTTCCTAAAAGCCGGTCTGCCTATCGTCAATGAAGAACCCGCCACAGTTGCATGGTTTGGTCTACGCCTTGGCCCTTCAACCTTTGGTATTTTTGATGCATTCCCTGATGAAGCAGGTCGCGAGGCTCATTTATCGGGCAAGGTTGCCGCCGCTTTGATGGCCCAAGCAGATGAACTATTTTCAGAACCGCCTTCTATTGAAAAAGTAGATGTGTTGGCGAGTAAACTGCCAGCTTAGATTGAAGCCTAATTCTAATAAGCTTAAGTCTTTTAAGCCCAATTTTCTTGAGCTTAAGCCTCTTAAAGAGCTGCCTAAAATATTAACTAAAAAGCAGCTCTTTATTATATCACTTCGCTTAAATCAGTCACTTAGCTAATCGGTCATCCCATACTGTATCATTGACATTTAATTGACTAAATATATCTAATTACAATATTTTCTTAACTTGCCGATAGCAAGCAATGTGCAAATTTAGACTTTGCGCTATTTAACTATTTACCCTGCAATTAATCATACCGCTTTGTGGTTTCAATCGTTACCAAGTCTAGCTATCTTACTTACAAAAACTGCTTTTCCTGATGGATTAAATTTTATTATTTACACTATCAATAAATTTACATTACAAATAAATAGACGACTGGTCTATTTTTGTGTATAGTGGCGGCATGATGACAGCAAAATCCCAGTGTTGACTAGCGTTGACCAATGTTTGCAGTATTGAGTAATTTTTTAAGTTTGTTAGGCGGATAATGTTTGCTTACATATCAGTCGCGCAGTCTTTTTCAATGCTATTAGGCAATGCTACCAATCAATGCTATTAAATAAAGGATTGATTTGCTCGGCATCTTGTACATTGCGCACACGAATTCCTACTGTGCTCATGTAGCAATAACCCGAATTCTAAAAACTATCAGAGAAAATAACATGAAAATTTTACTTGTTCTGACCTCACATGACAAACTCGGCAATACTGGTAAGAAAACAGGTTTTTGGCTAGAAGAACTTGCAGCACCGTATTACACCTTTATTGATGCGGGTGTTGAAGTTACCCTAGCATCACCTCAAGGTGGGCAGCCACCGCTAGACCCAAAAAGTAACTTAGCCGATGCACAAACTGAAACCACGCATCGCTTTGAAGCAGATCCCGTAGCTATGCAAGCATTGGCACAGACCCATAAACTTAGCGAAATTTCTATCGCTGATTATGATGCCGTGTTTTACCCAGGCGGGCATGGTCCATTGTGGGATTTGGCAGAAGATCCGATTTCAATTGCTCTGATTGAACAAGCGATTGAGTCAGGAAAACCTGTTGCGACAGTTTGTCACGCCCCAGGTGTTCTTCGTCATGTAAAAACCAGTGATGGCAAGCCTTTGGTTAGCGGTAAATCTGTGACGGGTTTTACTAATACTGAAGAAGAAGCGGTAGGGTTGACCGAAGTTGTACCGTTTTTAGTCGAAGATATGCTCAAAGAAAAAGGTGGTCATTATTCTAAAGCGGGTGATTGGCAAGTGTATGTCCAAGTAGATGGCTTGCTAATTACTGGACAAAATCCTGCCTCTTCTGCTGCAACCGCCAGCGCACTGCTTGAATTGTTAAATAAGGAGTAGCCCATGTCTGCATATGTGGTATTTACCCGTGAGCAAACTACGGACGCTGAGGAACTGGCGCAATATGCACAAAAAGCGCCGCTTGCTCGTGAAGGTCGTGAGCTAACACCCTTGGCTTTTTATGGTCAATTAGAAGTGCTTGAAGGCAATGAGATTGAAGGCGCTGTTATTTTACGCTTTCCTGATATGGCAGCCGCGCGAGACTGGTATCACAGTCCCATATATCAAGAAGCATTACAACATCGCCTAAAAGGGGCGAATTATCGTGCCTTTATCATTGAAGGTGTTGAAGACGCTATTTAAAAAAAGCACTTTAAGAAAAAGCACTGCTATCAGATGTACTAACCTACAAGTTAGTACGTGAGTGATACGCATTGCTATCAAGTTGGTGTCATAGCAGCCCAGTCATACTAATGATTGGGCTGCCATTACAATTTTTGCGGCTATCATTGTCGTGAAGCCAAGATAGTAAAACTAAGATAGTGAGATTAAGCTAGCAAAGCTAACTTTTAAGACTTTTCACTTTTTAATAAAAACACCGTCGCTTTTAGCGCTTGATGTAATGGTGTTTTATCTTTTTGCAGCTTACTTAATAACGCTGCGCCCATCCACATTTGGTAAGTCACTTGGGCTACCGTCAAGGCATCAGTCTCTGCTTGGATAGACCCATCTTGTTTGCCCAAAACGATGACTTCAGCAATCCGCTGAATTAACTTATCGACGCCATCGGACATTATAGCGCGCATATCTTCAGATAGGTCAGCGACTTCT
Organism: Moraxella sp. CTOTU48268; assembly: GCF_032069585.1. Taxonomy (NCBI): domain Bacteria; kingdom Pseudomonadati; phylum Pseudomonadota; class Gammaproteobacteria; order Moraxellales; family Moraxellaceae; genus Moraxella; species Moraxella sp. CTOTU48268. Next base: position 2,862 of record NZ_DAMALV010000029.1, on the reverse strand, counting down.
GCAGCAAGTTTTACAATTAAACAGCTATCTGCCCAACTACATGGTGCATCAGGATCTTCAATCCATAGGTTAAAATACCCGATTAGTTTTTGATAAGCGGATTGGTCGCTACGCCAGAGTTCATCTAAACGGCGTTGGTAATTATCTACATAATACTGTACCAACTCACAGCCGAAAGACTCTTTAGATTTGAAGTAATGATAAAATGAACCTTTAGGAATCTCGCAGCTTTGTAAAATTTCTTGTAATCCCAAACCGCTAAAACCTTTACGCAAAATCAGGTCAGAACTGGTGTTAAGAATGTGTAAGCGTTTTGCTTCAGACTTCTTGATAGGGGCAGGCTCCATAGTTATTGTGCACGCTATTATAAAAAATAGACCAGTCGTATTGTTTTTATTATAACTTATCTACAATGAATGTAAAGAAATTTTCATTAAAGATGTTAACTATTAACCACAACAATCCAATATAAAACAAGTATTTATATAAAATTAGATAAGGATTGGATGATTGATTCAGACAGTCAAAACCCAATGACATGAATGTAGATTTAAAAGTATGGCTTCAAAATAGGGATTGACGCTATTTGCTGTTTGATTATTACAATTCAAAAAATAAAAAACCACTCAGGATTAATGCACCTAAGTGGTTGTTTATATGGTGGGCCCACACAGACTTGAACTGTGGACCAAAGGATTATGAGTCCTCTGCTCTAACCAACTGAGCTATAGGCCCGAAAGGATAGTGTCACAAATATTGCCAAGCAAATTTGTCAAAACTAGGCTGATTATAATACCTTAAAAAATTATTTTTGCAATGTGGAAATGGATAATTTTATGCAAAACGTTGATTAAATCAGCATAAACTTGTCTCACCAAATACACATTATTTGTCTTGTGTCACCGCAATCATCACACCCATATATTTATTGTCATTGCGTGACAGTGTCTGACTATACAATGCCGAGGCGCTACCGCCATCCAAAAACAACGCATTGTCACAGCCCAATTGCGATTTGAACAAATCGGCAAACTCATAAAAACTGACAGGCGTGTCGCTTATCACAAATTTGACGCGGCTAGGATTGTGACCACACACGCCAATACCATTGCGGTACTTTCTCGAGGTACTATTGGCATCAAATGCCGGATGGATATTGCCATCGATGACCAGCATGGGTCCAGATTGGGTGGCGAAGGTCGGTTTTGCCCCGCTTGCCAGTTTTTTTGCCATGCTTTGACTTTCAGTGATATAAAAACCTTGACGGTCTTGCCAAAATACCCCATTGGGCATTAGGTGAAAGTTGCCGCCGCCCTGCTTGAGATTTAGGGCTCGGATTTGCTTGCCATTGATGACCGTATACCCAATCGGCGCAAAATTGCCATCGTACATCCCGGCATTCATCGCAAACAACAAGGTTTTGGCAGGTTGCTGGCTTGCCAAATAATCGCGAAGGGTAGTAAAGGTGAGTAATAATGGGTGGCTCGCGGACGAGGGATTTTGCCAATGTAGTGAAAAATTCGCCGCGTTTTTAGCATCAAGCTCGCAGATACTATAGTCGAACGGCTGGCTTTTTCGCTGACAATCTGGCATGGTTTTGACAGTAAACTGACGTGCCAAACCGATACTTGCCACCAATAATAGCGCCAAGCATAGGCTGACAACAACCGCTTGTGTTTTTGTGATATTTGAGAGCGTCATACCATTGAGAGAAAATTTAAGCTATTGGCTACTATATCATAGTTGCGTATCACAGAATATATCCGCCATTTATTACAAAAAACTCGTTCAACTTGATATTCTAGCAATTTCGACTTAATAGTGATGAATTAAACTAGTTTTTGCCCTCAATATCATTATAATAGGCAACTAAGAACAGCACCCCGCGTTTATTCAAATCTTCAAATCACGATTTGACAGAGCCATCGGGCAGGGTATGGGCTGTTTTTACAGTTTCTAGCACTTAAAATCATAATCCCCTTCAATTTTAAAGGAATTTAACATGGCCATTGAACGTACGTTATCAATTATCAAACCTGACGCAGTTGCAGGCAACCACATTGGCGAAATCTACAGTCGTTTTGAAAAAGCAGGCTTAAAAATTGTGGCAGCAAAAATGTTGCATTTAGACAACGAAAAGGCGGGCGGTTTCTACGCTGAGCACAAAGAGCGTCCGTTTTACAACGATTTAGTCTCTTTCATGACTTCAGGTCCAGTGGTTGTATCAGTACTTGAAGGCGAGAATGCAGTGGCTCACCACCGTGAAATCATGGGCGCTACCAACCCAAAAGACGCCGCTGAAGGCACTATCCGTCGTGACTTTGCTAACAGCATTGATGAGAACGCGGTTCACGGTTCAGACTCAACCACATCTGCAGCCCGTGAAATCAGCTATTTTTTCAATGACAATGAAGTTTGCCCACGTACGCGTTAATCTTAACACAACAAAAAACGGCTTAAATTTTAAGCCGTTTTTTTATTGCCTATCACTCAGATGGTTTATCATTAAAAAGTAGCAATGCAACAACAAGGATGCAAAATTAATATTAATAGTTTTATTAAGGAAACTAAAGAAACTTAATTTAACAATTCATAACAAAGAGCACATAGAGCGTAGGTGCAAATCCGCTAAAATAAATTCATCACGACATAAATACAAGCTTTGTTGACTACGATATTACTAAGACAGAATCACTAAAACAAAAAATAAAATAAAAAACGATAAAAATAAAAAAGCCATAATTTGGCATTATGGCTAAGATCAGTAAAACAAAGAAGAAGAAAGAAACAATAAAAATAAAAACAAGTAGTGCATTACCCACTCCCATCAAGTTCCCCACTTGATGGGTTTATTTTTATATT
>NZ_DAMALV010000028.1:0-30608 GCF_032069585.1 Moraxella sp. CTOTU48268 | reverse complement strand
AGTGAAAAAAGTGTTCGGTAAATTTGCTAGCCAAATCGGCTATGGGTTTGGCGAAACGCTCTCCAAAGGCTTTGCTAGCCAATTAACCCACGCGGCTGCAAATGATAAAGGAATGCAATAACCATGTCATCTGAGACGAGCCAGCATCCATTAGCCAATCGTTTGCCTTCTGCGCCAATGCTAGCAACAGGGACAGGAGGCATAATAGATACAGCAGGGATAGGGCAAAAACCGCTGATACACTTCGCGCATGCCAATGGTATTCCATCACGTAGCTATCAATATCTGTTTGATTTGCTGAGTGATGAATTTGATATTGTCTATATTCCAGCGTTAGGCATTGACCCGCGTTATCCGGTTGATAATCATTGGCAAAAACTGACCGAGCAAGTGATTGATAGCATCCAAGCGCACTTAAGCGCGCGCGGGCAAACCAAGGTCATCGGAATAGGGCATTCGCTTGGCGCATTGTGCACCCTGCAAGCTAGCTATCAAGCGCCCGAGCTATTTAGCCAAGTGATTGCCTTAGACCCACCGCTCATTCATGGCTACTATTCAATGGCACTGCATTGGGCAAAACGCTTTAGCCCACGGTTGGTAGATAGGCTCACGCCTGCAGGTCTATCAAGCCATCGCCGTGACACATGGCCAAGCCGTGAAGTCGCCTACGAGCATCTGCGACATAAAGCATTCTATCGACATTTTGATGAGCGCTGTTTTAATGATTTTATTAGTTATGGCTTGACTGATACTGCAGATGGGCAAGTGACGCTTACCATACCAAAAGCGGTGGAAGTGGCGGTGTTTCGTACCAATCCTTCACTATACTGGCAAAAACCTAACCATCCGCCGGCTGTCCCTGCCAAGCAAATAATTGGTAAAGATAGCTTGTTTTTCAAACGCGGGTTTCCTGCGCTGGTCAAACAGCGTATGGGCATTGATTTTGAAGTACATGAAGGCGGGCATATGTTCCCGTTAGAATACCCAGCCAGTACGGTTGAACGAATCAAAGCGCTTATTCACTCAGTCAATCATGATATCCAGTAACAACACAAACATCCATTAAAGGGTTTAATGTGCAAAATTTATCATTACAGCCTAGCACCCCCATCTACGATTTGCCAAAAACCATTGTGCTATCTATGGTATTATTGGCGGTGTTTTTTGCCAGTCAATTGATTGGCGTGGTGTTGTTTGCACCGTGGGTGCTACAAGATGCAGCAGATTTGGATATCGCTGAAAAAGTGTTGCAGGGCAGTGAAAACGGCACGTTAATGAGTCTATCGCTAGGCTTTACCTTAGCCATGGTGCTCGGCTGCGTTTATTTGTTTATCCGATTTAAAAACAGCCGTGTCAAAGATTATCTTGCCCTTAAATCCTTTACTTGGTATCAGTTGTTACAATGTAGCGCACTGCTGATTGTGCTAAATGTTCTCATCAATCTAGTCACCGTCTGGCTGGGTCGCGAGCCGATGATATTTATGGACAATCTTGCCGAGTCCGCGCATCCACGCTGGCTGCTTGTGCTGGCGATGGTGGTATTTGCGCCGATTTATGAAGAGGTGATATTTCGTGGGTTTATGTGGACAGGGCTTGCCAGCTCAAAGCTTGGTATGTGGGGCGCCAGTGTGCTAACCAGTATCCTATTTGCCGTGATTCATATGCAATACGGTGTGGTTGAGTTGTTGGGGATTTTTTGTCTAGCGATGTTATTTAGCTATGGGCGTATCATGTCAGGGTCACTGTTATTGCCTGTGGTGTTGCATATGATGAATAATGGCTTGGCGATGTGGCAGTATTTATACAGTTAGTCTTTTTTAGCTAACTTTTAACCCACATTCAACGCCAATACCGCTTCACCCGCTTCACGAACTTGGGCAACCGAGAGGGATTTTTGCCCGCTAAGTGCCTGACGCCATTTACGACTGCCTGTCAATCCTTGGAACAAGCCCAAATAATGGCGCATAATGGCCGTCAAAGGTGTGCCTCGCGCGTCACTGGCTGCCAAAAAATCCAGTAACTGATAAAAAATATCCGCTCGGCTAGGTACTGGCTCGCCCCACAGCTGCATGGCTTCGGCTAGAATATAAGGGTTGTGATAAGCTTCACGCCCAATCATCACGCCATCGACTTTCGTCAGATGGGTTTTGATTTCATCTATAGTGGTGATACCGCCATTGATTTCCACAAATACATCGGGAAAATCCTGCTTTAAGCGGTACACATCCTCATAGCGAAGGGGTGGAATTTCACGATTTTGTTTAGGGCTTAAGCCTTGTAGCCAAGCGGTGCGCGCATGGACGATGACATGCTGACAACCTGCTTTTACCACATGATCTACAAAATCCGCCATAAACTCATAACTATCAAAATTATCAATGCCAATGCGATGCTTGACAGTGACAGGAATATCCACCGCATCACGCATCGCAGAGACAATATCTGCCACCAATTTGGGCTCTGCCATCAAGCAAGCCCCGATTTTGTAATGTTGTACCCGATCGGACGGGCAGCCGACATTTAGGTTAATTTCATCGTAACCGTATTCCTTTCCGATTTTTGCACAGCGCGCCAATTCATCAGGATTCGAGCCGCCAAGCTGAAGCACCAAAGGATTTTCATTGGGATAAAATCGCAGCTGATAGTCTGTATCCCCCTGCAATATCGCCGAGGTACTGATCATTTCAGTATAAAGGTAAGTATAAGGATTGAATAATCGAGCAAAGTAACAATAATCGCGTGTACTCCAATCAATCATCGGTGCGGTGGACAATCGTTTATGCTGCATGGTAGTCATAGGCAGGGTCATCGGCAAATATTCAAAAAAAATGGCTAATCTATCAGCTAATCAATAAAAGCAGGCGCTAAAAAAGCGAGGGGAAAACAAACATCAGGGATGAAAAAACTCAAGAATTCATCAGCCGCTTGTCTTCCATGCGATACAAACCATGCAAGTTGGTCAACAACATACCCATAATGATGCCAATCACACAGACAAACACCAGATACAAGGCGCTTGAAAGCATTAATTTACGTGAAAAATAAACCAATAGCATAGGCAATAACGCGCCTGCCAATGCATACGCCACGTTATAGGCAAAGCTAATACCACTTAGGCGTACACTCACTGGAAACAGACGCACACAAATACTTGGGACTAAGCCAATCACACCAGAGAAAAACCCTAAAATCGCATAGTTAATCAGTAGTAACTCGCTACTGTTTTTTAGTGAAACAAAGAAAACAACACTGGCAATGCTTAAAAATATACAGCCTAAAGTAAATACACGACCTGGGTTAAAACGATCGGCAAAATAACCATAGGCTAAAGCCCCCAATCCACCAAAGATAATACCCACTCCATTGGATATCATCATCAAACTGGTATCGACATCAAAAAACTGGATGCCCAAAATCGGTAAAAGCAGATAAATCGTCAAATAAACACTGGCGGTAAACCAAGACAAACCCAGCGTCATCACCGTACCATAACGGTATTTGACAATAGCTCGGCGTATCGGCAGACGTTTAACCAAGCGATTTTTAGACTTAGCCATCAGCCAAAGCGGGGTTTCTTCAAGCTTGGCTCGTAACAGCACCGCAAATAGCGTACCGATACTGGCGAGGACAAAAGGAATACGCCAACCATACGATTGCATCTGGGTAGGGGTGAGCATATTTGATAACGTGGCGCTTAAAATATTGCCCATCAACGTCGACAAAATCAGCGCACTAATAAGAGCGCCACACACTGACCCTAATTGACGCCGTGGCATATGCTCAGCAATATATACCCATGAAGCGGGCACCTCAGCGCCATAGCCAAAGCCTTGAATTAAACGCAATAATAGCATGAGAACCATCGCTGCCACACCAATATGATGATAGGTAGGCAAACAGGCAATCACTAAACTCGACGCACCCACCAACAGCAAACTATACAGCAACACAGGTTTTCTGCCATAGCGATCGCCGATATCACCCAATATCAAACCGCCTAACGGTCTTGACATATAACCGGCTAAAATCAGCAGCAAAAAACAAATCGACTTTAACGACTCAGGTATATTTTCTGGGAAAAAAGCTTGATTGATACTATCATTAAAATAAAAATAAATCGTAAAATCAAAGGAAGCAAAAAAAGCCCCAAAAATCGTTAAATGCACCACGTTTCTTTCGTAGCGATTTAAATCCCTAATTTCTTCGTTGGCATCATGAAAAAATGGCATAGTTGACAATATTACCTAGAAGCTGGCTAAAGGTTTACAAGCTTTATAATCAATGGACAAATAGGTTACTTAACGCGCTAAAGAATTAAATTCGTCACTATTCACATGACAAATTAAATCAATTGAAAAATTGAGCAATAATTTATCGAAACTGTAATAAATTTAATTATTTAAATAAATATTACAAGCAAACGTCAGGATTTAACAGTTGAGATATATTACTTTTTGAAACCGCATACTATAGTGATTTTGATACTATTTTTATTATCAAAAATGTGTGTTTTTTGTAATATGCCCGCTTACAATAAGCGCTTAAATGGCAAGGCAGAAAAAATCTTTAGCCAAAGTCCATTGACAAACGTCATGTGCGGTTCTTTATCTAAGGTGATAAGTTTTTTATTGGTTTTATCATCATGGGTTTGCCACATTAGTTGTTTATTATCCTTAAGATGCACGCGATAACTGACATTGAGCATAGAATTATCAAACGTATTATGAAAGGATTTGGCAAGCGCTTTATCTTCAATCAGCACACCAAGCTCGGTATTGATGTTGGCAGAGCGCGGATCCACATTGTAAGAACCGATAAAAGTATATTTGTCATCCACCGCAAAGGCTTTGGTATGCAAACTGGTGCTATACTTACTGCGATATAAACTATGTTTTTTGCGGCGAAAGTCTGCATCGGCAGAGGATTTTAGCTCATACAGTCCAATTCCCGCTTTGAGCATCGGCACGCGTGCCACGTTATACCCGGAATGCACGATAGGCACATCGGTTGATTCATACGAGTTGGTAAAAATATTGATTTTTACCCCGTTTTCCATGAGTTTGCTTAGTTGCAGCACGCCCAAGTCAGTGGGCACAAAATACGATGAGACAATGGTCAATTGCTGTTTTGGGGTACCAATACGGGCTCGAAGCTGTGATACCAATCGGCTATCTTTATCATCTTGATTAAGCAGTTTTTTGACATCATCTGCCAAAAATTCCATCGGTTGCCAACGAAATGGGATTTTTTTATTATACAGTTGTTTATCGACTATGGCGCCATTTTGTACCCGATAAAGTTGCGAGCTTTTATGCAGATGAGACTGGCTGTTGATCGGTGCAATCGCAGTCAAAGTCCCCAAAAATGGCTCATCGCTTTTATTACGATCGGGGTTTTTTGAGGGTCTGACCAAACGCTCGATATCATACGATAGACGACTATCCCAATAATCTTCAAAACTATCATTGATTTGGTTGACTACTTTGCCGGCAAGCAAAACATCCAAATCAGCAAACTCAGCAATGCTATCTTTACGCAGATATTCATCGCCAATATTGCGCCCACCAATGATGGATAACTGACGGTCAAAGGTCATGCTTTTATTGTGCATGCGGCGTTGGTAGCGGGGCAGTGCTACCACAAAATTGGCGGGGGTAAAACCGCGCACCACTTTGGGGTTAATCAATCGCACTTGGATATTAGCATGCGCAGCAAAGGCAAGCAGCTGTTGGTCAAGTTCCGGATTGGTGTTCAAATCATCGAGTAACAGTCGTACTTTGACACCACGATTGGCGGCTTGGTATAAGTCTTTAAGCATCAATTGCCCTGCTGCATCGTTGTGCCAAATATAGTATTGGATATCGATGGTCTGCTGAGCCATTTCGGTCAAAATACTGCGTGAGGCGAACGCATCACTGCTATCAATCAGCGGATAATAACCGGAAAATTTGCTCGGTGAGGGGTTTTTGCTAGCACTGATACGACTGATTAAATATTGACCTTGTATACGCGATTTTTCGGAAAATTTTTGCGCACTTGGTAACTGCGTTGATACAGTTGGCGTAGCGGCGATATGGGGGTTGTTCGGCAGCATTTGGCAAGCGGTAAGTAGCAGCGTAAATAGCAATGGCAAGCAAAACGTCACAATTTTGGTGGTAAATTTTTGCGATGCTAGTCTGACAAAGCCAACAGATACCGAATAAAATGCTGCTACCAAAGCCTGAATCCTTTTAAAAAAATCACTGATTAACGTGGCATTCACCTAAGAAAAGTTGGTTCTCATGGCGTTTTTGCATAAAATACTGGCTTGAAAGCCACCGTCAAATCCAACTTATGCTATCATAATTTATTTGATGCACAAAAGATGTAACATTATGACCCAATTAGACCCCAACTGGCAAAGTGATGCACTTGATTTAAGCCTAGATTATGCCGACCAAACCATCGCCGTGCGCGGCGGTTACCACCGTACCGATGAAGGCGAACATAACGAAGCGATTTTTACCACCAGCTCCTACGTATACAACAATGCCGCCGATGCCGCCGACCATTTTAATGGCAATAAAAAAGGCAATGTCTACTCGCGCCATACCAATCCAACCGTGCGCGCTTTTGAGCGTAGATTGGCAGCTTTAGAGGAGGGCGAGCGCTGCGTGGCAACCGCGTCAGGCATGGGCGCGATTTTGACCATGTGTTTGGCGTACCTTCAAGCAGGTGACCATCTGCTAGCAGCCAAGCAATTATTTGGCTCCTCGGTCGCTCTGTTTGACACCTACTTTAAAGCGTTTGGCGTCGAGGTTAGTTATGTCGACTGCTTTGACAATGAGGCTTGGCAAAACGCGATGCAACCAAATACCAAGGTGCTGTACTGCGAAAGCCCCTCCAATCCTTTGGCGCAAATTGCCGATTTAAGTTTTTTATCAAGGCTCGCGCATGACCACGATGCGTTATTAATCGTCGATAACTGCTTTGCAACCCCCGCCATTCAAAAACCTTTAATGTTGGGTGCGGATGTGGTATTGCATTCCGCCAGTAAATATATTGACGGTCAAGGTCGTGTGTTAGGCGGTGCGTTGGTCGGTAACAATGAATTGATGGAAAAAGCCTTTGGGGTGGTGCGTACCGGTGGGATTAGTCTATCGCCATTTAATGCGTGGGTGTTGCTAAAGGGTCTAGAAACCTTGTCACTGCGTATGAAAGCCCACTGTGAAAATGCCAATCAAATCGCTAAATTTTTGCACAATCACCCAAAAGTCAGCAAAGTGCATTTTTCAGGGTTGCCCGATCACCCATCCCATGACATCGCCAAACGCCAACACACCGCACTCAAAAATGTGCAAGGCGGTGCGTTTGGCGCCATTATTGGCTTTGAAGTGGCTGACCAAGCGGCAGCCTGGCATGTTATCGATAGTACTAACATGATTTCGATCACCAATAACCTAGGCGATGCCAAAAGCACTATTACCCATCCTGCGACGACGACCCATTTTCGCATGACACCTGAAGCAAGAATCGAGGCAGGCGTGAGCGAAGGCTTAATTCGCTTCTCAGTGGGGCTTGAAGATGTCGATGATATTATCGCTGATTTAAAACGCGGTTTGGATACACTCGCCTAACAGAAAGCCAAAAGCCACTAGCCAGAACCCAAAAGCCAGTAGCAAAATTTACTGGCTTTTTTATTGCGCTTTTTTATTTCAGCGCATTGACCAACATCGGCAATATTTTCCCTGCGTTGTCGGGTAACACGATGTCAACCGCTGTGGTGTGGGTCGGATTGGGATTAATCTCGATGACGGTTGCGCCCTGTTTTTTTGCCAAATCAATCAAGCCCGCCGCAGGATAGACCACGCTTGATGTGCCGATACTCACCAATACATCACAATTGAGCGTTGCCGTTTCTGCCGTTTGCCAAGCGTCCTGGGGTAACATCTCGCCAAACCACACAATATCCGAGCGAATCAAACCGCCGCATTCACAATGTTTCAATGCCGTATCCGTCACAGCAATCGCTTTGGTATACGGCTTGCCGCAATCATGGCAGCGATTTTTGGCCAAATCCCCGTGCAGTTTTGCCACCGTGGCACCGCCTTGCTCATGCAGATTGTCGACATTTTGACTAAACAGCGTCCAACTTTTGCCTTGCTGCTTTGCCAATGCTTGCCATCCGCCTAAAGCAAAATGGGCAGGATTGGGCTGTTTATCGGCGATTTGTCCACGCCACCATTGGTGCCATTGCCACACCAAGGCAGGCTCATTTTCAAATGCTTGAACACTCACCAGATATTCGGCTTGGTATTGTTGCCAAAGTCCGGTAAGTTTATCCCGAAAAGTCGAAATGCCACTTTCAGCCGAGACACCTGCCCCCGTCAGGATGGCAATATTTTGGGCACATTTAATAACACTAGCGGCTTTATAGAGAGCGACCTCTAGCGATGCAGGTGTAGTTGTTGTCATAGTCATAGTTTTTTGCCGTTAATGGGTTCATGGTAGTGATGGTATCTTAGCATTTTTATGTGAATGATTTTAGATTAGCAGTTTGCACTAAAGATTAGCAATAGACAGTTTGCGGTCAAATTCGCTACAATGAGCCACCAACATTAGAAACAAACAGGAAAATTCATGAACTTACAAGCCCTCATGCAACAAGCGCAAATGATGCAAAAGCAAGTCGAAAAAAACGTTGAAAACGCCAAGAAGAAACTGGCAGAAAAAGAAGTGCATGCCGAAGCGGGTAGTGGCTTGGTGAAAGTCACCATGAATGGTCGCCATGTGGTCAAACGTTTGTCAATCGATCCAAGTCTACTGCAAGATGACCCTGATATGATTGAAGATTTGATTGCGGCTGCTATCAATGATGCCGTGCGTCAGGCCGATGAACTACATGAGACTGAAATGGCGAGTGCCACCAATGGCATGGGGTTGCCACCAGGCATGAATGGTTTATTTTAAACCCACTAGGGCTATCCATAAGGCTATAAAGTAGCGCTATAAAATAGTGGAAAATTGCCTTGCGATTAGGCAGGCAAACCCCCATAAAAAGCTGATAATTGACTGTCAGCTTTTTTTATTTTTTATCATTTTTATAAGAATGCGCCTATGCTAACGCCAAAATTTGATGAACTTGTAAAACAACTCAAAGTACTACCCGGGGTCGGACCCAAATCTGCCCAGCGGATGGCACTGCACTTGCTTAGCTATAAACGCCCGCAAGGTCAAGCGTTGGGCGAAGCCTTGATTGTGGCGATGCATGATATCAAGCAATGCCAAGTATGCCGTGGTTTATCAGATGAGGATATTTGCCCGATATGTAGCGATCCGCGCCGCAATGAGCGTGTGCTTTGTATCGTAGAGACGGCAGCAGACATGATGGCAATCGAGCAAACCGCTAATTTTAACGGTAAATACTTTGTGCTTGGCGGGCATTTATCACCCATTGATGGCATTGGCGTGGAGCAGCTCGGCATCAATCAGCTGATTGGGCTGTTAAAGCAACACCAAGCCGCGCAACCCCCCGTAGAAGAAATCATCTTGGCAACCAGTACCACGGTAGAAGGGCAAACCACCGCGCATTTTATCAGTGAAGCGGTCAAGCCTTACGTCACCCATATCACCCGGATTGCCCAAGGGATTCCGATGGGCGGCGAGCTTGAGTATTTAGATAGTATGACACTGGGTCAAGCCCTGCAAAATCGTGGACGGTTATAAAATCTTTTCATCAGTTTGACAAGACAAAATCCTAGATTCATCATAAAATACGCTTAAATTATCCGTCCACAAGACTCAAGTTATGCTCATCCAAAATCCGTTAAGCCCAGCCCAATTACAACAACTTCATGACTTGCCAATCCATTGGGTGAAAACTCAGGATGCGCTTTTTGCCCTGCTCGATGACCTAGAGCAAGTCGATACCATTGCGTTAGACACTGAGTTTATTAAGCGCGACACTTTTTTTCCCATTCTTGCGCTGATTCAAATCAATACAGGCAAAGCGATTTATTTGATTGACGCGCCCAAGCTGTATTTAGAAGAGTTTTGGGAAGTGTTAGCGGATATACCCACCGTGGTGCTACATGCGTGTGGCGAAGATTTGGGGATTTATTACTTACTCTCCAACTTGCCTGCGCTGCGTAATGTGTTTGATACCCAAATTGGTTTGGGTTTTTTGACCGGTGAAAACTCGCTTGGCTATCAAAAATCGCTGCAAGAAACAATTGCTGTGCATGTGGATAAAGGTGAAAGCCAATCAGATTGGTTGCAGCGCCCATTAACGCCTGAGCAAGAAAGCTATGCGGTAGACGATGTACGTTATTTATTGCCGATGTTTGTTGCCATCAAGACACAGTTGACCGAACAAGGTTTATGGCAATATGCGGTTGAAGACTGCCAAAGCTATACCCAAGAAATTTTTGCCAACTTTAGCACGCCTGATAACGCCTTGTACTTGAGTGTTGCTGATTACCGCGATAATCGCGAGCAACTTGCCATGCTGCAAACTCTGTGCGAATGGCGCGAACAACTTGCCAAATCAATCAATAGACCACGCACTTTTATCCTGCGCCCGCAGGCGCTCCGTGAAATCATCGAAAAACCGCCTTTTAGCATGAAGCAGCTAGGTTTTACCAGTATCAAGCCCAATGTGATTCGCATGTATGGTCAAGAGATTTTGACGCTGATTGATAAGGTACGTAAAGAAGATGACGCAGCCTATCCAAGTCTATTGCCGTTGCCTTATCGCAGTCTGTCTAGCGATGTGCAAAAACAACTGGAAAAAGCCATCAAACAGCAAGGGCAAACCTTGTCAATTGATGAGACAGTATTGATGCGAAAAAAATGGCTGTCAGAGCTGTATGCTTATGCTGTCGCAGCAGAAAAACCGGCATTAAGCCCTTGGCTCAGTGGGTGGCGCAAAGCGTGGATTATGGCAGAGATTTTACCCATTTTGGATACGGTGATTGCCAACAACCCGCCATCTATTGACCATGAAACAACCGCTGAATAAATGAAAAAATCCCAACGCTGATTGGGATTTTTTACTACTAAACAGCTTAAAAATAAACAGGTTAAAAAGAACCCAGCATGGTACCCAAAGCAATAACCACCGTCACCGCAATCAGCGGAATTGCCATCGTCACTATGGCGACATCTTTATAAGATTGCTTGTGAGTCAAATGACAAATGGCAAATAACGTAATCACCGCACCACTATGCGGCAGCGTGTCTAAGCCACCTGCTGCCATCACCGCTACACGATGCAATAACTCAGGATTTATCCCATGCGCCACTGCCTGTGCCAAATATTCTTTGCCTAAAATAGGCAGCGCGATACTCAAGCCGCCAGAAGAAGAACCGGTGATGCCCGCTAAGGTGGTCATAGCCACGGCTTCTGAGATTAATGGGTTATTGGGTGATAGATTTAACACGCTATCGCGTAACACCGCAAAACCCGCCAATGTTGCAATCACCGCACCATAACCGACTTCTGAGCCTGTATTAAAAATAGGTAACATGGAGCTATAAGTGCCTTTATTAAGACTGTGTTGCAAGTTCGTCCATTTGCCCAAACGCAGCACAATCAAGGCAATAATCGCGGTGACTAAAGCGATAATGATTGACCAAAGTCCCAAAGCACCCTTGATATCCAAGTCTTTAAACTGCGCTTGCAGTGCAGAGAAATCCATACTCGGAAAAACCGCGTACGTTAATAAGGCATTGATGCCGATGACCAATACCAAAGGAATCATCGCCACCATAAAGGAGGTATGATGGGGGTCTAGGTTATCAGCATGCACCTCATCATCTTCATGAATACCATATCCCTCGCCAGCCGTTTTGGCGCTATGGGCGCGTCGTTGCAGCCACAGCATGCCCAAACCAAACATCACGAGCGAACCAATAATACCCAATATGGGTGCAGCAAAGGCATTGGTACCATAATAGGGAATGGGAATGGCGTTTTGAATGGCCGGTGTCCCGGGTAACGCCGTCATGGTAAAGGTAAATGACCCTAACGCAATCGCTCCTGGAATTAGCCTTTTTGGCACCCCTGCTGCCTTGAACAAATCTTTAGCAATCGGATAAATGGCAAAAGCCACCACAAACAGCGACACACCGCCATAGGTTAAAATCGCACAGACCAAAACCACAGCTAGTATGGCTTTATTCGCGCCTAATTTACTAACCACCGTTCTGGCAATCGCTGTGGCAGCCCCAGAATCTGCCATGAGCTGACCAAACACTGCCCCGAGCAAAAATATGGGAAAAAACTTCAATAAAAAGCCACTCAACGCTTTCATAAAAACGGTGGTATAGATAGGTAGTGAGCTTAGAATATCGC
The DNA here is from genome assembly GCF_032069585.1 of Moraxella sp. CTOTU48268. Lineage (NCBI taxonomy): Bacteria > Pseudomonadati > Pseudomonadota > Gammaproteobacteria > Moraxellales > Moraxellaceae > Moraxella > Moraxella sp. CTOTU48268. Next base: position 18,274 of record NZ_DAMALV010000028.1, on the reverse strand, counting down.
CTGATAGCGCCACCGCTAGGGTGGCCATTAAGGGTGCTAAAATTAATACAGAATAGCCGCGATAGGCAAAATACATTAATAAAAATAGCGAAATAATAATCGCAATGGTACTAAACATAATGTCATCCTTGACTTATGATGGGTTTGAAGTCACGCGTGGTGATTACAATTTTTTTAAGTCCCCTGCATCATAGCAGAATTCTTTTGACTCGCAATTGGCTTTATAGCAAAAAGCCACACATTTTTGCATGGCTTTTGTAAAAAATACGGTAAAGATTGATTGAAGTTTACTCTGCGATTTCACCATTCTCATAGCTTGAGATATCAGGGCAAGAACAGATTAAGTTTTTGTCGCCATACACATCATCGATACGGCTCACCGATGGCCAAAACTTATTGTCGCGTACATAGGCGAGTGGATAGGCGGCTTCTTCACGGCTGTATGGACGATCCCATTCACCGGTCACCACTTGTGCAGTGTGTGGTGCGTTCACTAGCGGGTTGTTATCTGCTGGCCAGTCGCCGTTTTTAACTTTCATCGCCTCAGCTTTGATTTGAATTAAGGCTGAGATAAAGCGGTCTAGCTCTTCTTTGCTTTCTGACTCAGTCGGCTCAATCATCAAAGTACCTGCCACAGGGAAAGACATGGTTGGCGCATGAAAACCATAATCCATTAAGCGTTTGGCGATATCAACTTCGGTGATGCCTGTTTCGGCTTTTAGTGGGCGGATGTCAATGATACATTCATGGGCGACGCGACCATTTTCACCACTATAAAGTACAGGGTAATGGTCTTTTAATTTCATAGCGGTGTAATTGGCATTTAATAACGCAGCTTCTGTCGCTTGCACCAAGCCATCACGACCCATCATGGTGATATACATCCATGAGATAGGCAAGATGCTGGCTGAACCAAACGGGGCAGCCGATACCGCACTCATGCCATCTTGTGCATTGGGTACCGCAGATACGACATGATTGGCAATAAAAGGCGCCAAATGTGATTTCATGCCAATAGGACCCATGCCAGGACCACCGCCGCCGTGTGGAATACAGAAGGTTTTATGCAAATTCATGTGTAGGACGTCAGCACCGACATCCGCAGGCTGCATCATACTGACCTGCGCGTTCATGTTAGCGCCATCCATATAAACTTGACCGCCGTGTTGATGAATCAAGTCACAGATATCACGGATACCTTCTTCAAACACACCGTGCGTCGAAGGGTAAGTAATCATCAAGGCGCCCAGATTGTCGCTGTATTTTTCCGCTTTTTCAGTCAAGTCAGCAATATCAACGTTACCACGCTCATCGGTGGCTACCACGACAACTTCCATCCCCATCATCTGTGCCGTGGCAGGATTGGTGCCGTGTGCGGAGCGCGGAATCAGACAGATATGACGATTGGGTTGACCTAGGCTTTCATGATAACGACGAATCGCCAATAGTCCTGCGTACTCGCCTGATGCACCTGAATTTGGCTGCATAGAGATAGCGTCAAACCCTGTGATGGCTTTGAGTTGCTCTTGCAAGCCTTCAATCATTTCAATATAGCCGCCCACTTGTTCACGTGGTGCAAATGGGTGCACATTGGCAAATTCATTCCAAGTAATCGGTAGCATTTCGCTGGTGGCGTTAAGTTTCATCGTACAACTACCTAGCGAAATCATACTGTGATTCATCGCCAGGTCTTTGTTTTCTAGCTTTTTCAAATAACGCAGCATTTCATGTTCGGTGTGATAACGATTAAACACAGGATGAGTTAAAATCGCATCGGTACGTAGCAGTGACGCTGGCAAAGACAAGCTGATATCATCAGATAATTGAGCGGCTACGCCTGTAAATAACTGCGTGAGTACACCAAAATCCGCTGCGTCACTGGTTTCATTAAAGGCAATGGCGATATGGTTATCGTCTACTTTGCGCAGGTTATAGCCGATATTAAGGGCGTTTTGATAGATTTGCTCAGTTTGACCTTGGGTATTGATGAGCACGGTATCAAAAAACTGCTCATGCACAATCGACATACCAGCTTGTTTGATGGCTTGGGCAAAAGCGCTTGCTAACGCATGAATGCGGGTGGCGATACGTTTCACGCCTTCAGGACCGTGATACACCGCATACATCCCTGCCAAATTAGCCAGTAACACTTGCGATGTACAAATATTTGAGTTGGCTTTTTCGCGGCGGATATGTTGCTCACGGGTTTGTAGTGCCATACGCAAGGCTTGTTTACCTTGGGCATCCACTGATACGCCAATAATACGACCTGGGGCAGAGCGCTTGGCACTGTCTTTAAAGGCAAAATAAGCCGCGTGTGGACCACCAAAGCCCATCGGTACACCAAAACGCTGGGTGTTGCCCAGAGCCACATCCGCACCCATGCTGCCTGGTGATTTAAGAAGTACCAGACTCATCACATCCGCAGCAACGATTGTCTGCGTGCCTTTGGCTTTGACTGCACTGATGATATCTGTTAAATCAACCACATCGCCTTCGCTACCCACGTACTGGAAAATTGCGCCAAAGAAATCGCCCTGTTTAGCAACGTCGAAATCACCGACCACTATCTCCCAACCAAAATATTTGGCACGGGTTTTGATGACATCTAAGGTTTGAGGATAGATACGGCTATCAACAAAAAATTGGTTAGATTTACTTTTACCCACGCGTTTTGCCATCGCCATCGCTTCAGCCGCCGCCGTCGCTTCATCAAGCAAACTTGCGCCCGCCAATTCAAGACCTGATAAGTCAATACAAACTTGTTGGAAGTTAAGTAAAGCCTCTAAGCGACCTTGGGCAATCTCCGCTTGATAAGGGGTATAAGCTGTGTACCAGCCTGGGTTTTCAAGTACATTACGTTGAATCACCGCAGGTAGGCGAGTCGGATAATAGCCTAAGCCAATATAGCTTTTATTGACCTTGATTTTATCCGCCAAACCGCGCAATTTTGCCAAGGCATCATGCTCAGTCATACTGAGGGGTAAATCTAACTCTTTGCTAAGACGTACCGAAGCTGGCACCGTCTGTTCAATAAAGCTTGCCATGCTGTCAGCGCCGACGGCTTTTAGCATTGCTTCTTTTTCATCTTGGCTAATACCAACATGACGATGAATAAATTCTGATGATTGGAATAAATCAGCAAATGATTGAAAAGACGGTTGACTCATTCAAGTTTCCTTTAGCGTCTGATAAAACATTGAAAAAAAATAGCAGGTTTTGCCATGGCTACCATGACAAACATCGGTTGAATGGATAAAAATTACACTTTAACGGTATTACACCTTAACGATAAAGCGCTCACGCTCAAAACGGTATTGCTCACTATAGATACCACGCTCGTCGCGCTCACCGGCAGCAATCACCATACAAATATGCTGCTCTTCATTGAGGTCAAGCAATTTTTTGAGTTGTGGCTCGTCAAATCCCCCCATCGGGCAACTGTCAAAACCATGGGCACGCAAGGCGAGCATCAAATTCTCGGCAGCCAGTGACGTGCTAATGAGCGCCTAGTTTTTGAGATCGTCAGCATCATAGATGGGGTCAACCATCGCCCCTTTGACTTTGCGAGTGGCTTGCGTCAGCGCCCATTTGGCAGGGGTGAACACATTCATCACACCGCGCGTCATGGTCAGCGGAATGAGCTTGCCATAATAATCTTGCACGGGTTTTGGTACGGGTTTGACGGGAAAATATTTGATATTGTCTTTGGCATGTTGACGCCACGTGTCAGTACGAGCGACCACGACAATCAGCTTATTGGCGGTTTTTGCTGCATTTTGGCTCATACAATAGGTCACAGTTTTTTGGCGTTTTTCTTCAGATTCAATCACAAAAAATTGCCAAGGCTGTAAATTACTTGAGCTAGGCGCTAACATCGCCATATCGAGACAGGCGTTTAGCACCTCATCACTAATGGGCGTTTTGGTAAAGCGACGTACTGAACGGCGAGTGCTCACCACATCATAAAAACTGGCTTGTTTTGGGTCAGCAAGCGGGGTAAGTGTTGACATAGCAGCTCTCAAGTTAACAAAATAAAGGATACGTTCAAAATAAAGGATGCGTTACAGTTAATTGATAGGATAACAGACTAAGATAATCACGCGATTACCTTAGTGCTATGCTCTACAAAAAAGACGAGATAAAAACTATGAGATAAAGATAATTAAATGCTATCTTGGTACTCGTCTGCGTCCATCAAGCCTTGGTAATCATCGGCATTGTCTGGTTTGATTTTAAAGAACCAACCTTCGCCATAAGGGTCTTCATTAATGGTTTCTGGCGCATCTACCAAGGCTTCATTCACCGCTAGAATTTCACCAGCGATGGGGGCGTAGACATCGGAGGCAGCTTTCACCGATTCGACCACGGCAATTTCAGCATCCACGTCAACGTGTTCACCCACTTCAGGCAATTCAACATACACGATGTCACCGAGCAAGTCTTGGGCGTGGTGAGTAATACCAACGGTGATAGTGCCGTCTTCTTCTTGGCGTAACCATTCATGACTAGCCACATATTTTAAATCTGCTGGAATATTGCTCATAACTATTTTCCTCAAAGCGAAAGTAGGGGTGAAAATAAAAGGCTGTTAGCCAAGCAGTCACACTTGGCGCCTTTTTACTAACCAGTTTTAAAAAGCTTTATAATTCAAAGGTTTAATAATTTAAAAAGCTTAGTAATTTAACAAACTGAGTAACAAAAATTTGGTCGATACAATGTATATCGACCAAACTTAAAAACCAATTTAGCGGTTTAACTTCAACAAGTGAATCGGATTAAATAGCATTACACACAAAGTTATAATCACGACCTTGTGAGGTTACGGTTAACGCACCTTCTGCACCTTTAACACCCCAATCATACACAGTAGTTTTGGTGGCATTTGACAAGGTATAGCGGTTACCCGAGCCCGATACATCTTGTTTTAACACCATCGCCGCTTGGTTTAGACCGAGCATTGGCGAAGTGATTTTTAAATTAGCGACATTGCTGCCGTTTTCTTCACCATAGAATGCCACAACTTCAGTGTTGTTGTCACACTTAAAGGTTTGTGAATTTGCTTGAACTGCCAACACTTGTGATGGACTAGGCTGTGCAACTTGGGTTGAGGTACAGGCCGCCAAGCTTGCCAAAAACGGTACAACAAACAGTAATTTTTTCATGATTTTACCTTCTAAGTATGATGAATTTATTATGAGTTTTTCAAATTACGCTGACTAATTATTTGAATGTTGTTCATTAATAAGCGTTAAATCCATCATAACACGATAAAATCCTAGTTGAATTGTTTGTTGCCATTTCTAACAAACGGTAACGAAATGATACGTACTGGCGTCGGTGTGCCCCGCAAATCAACCGTGGCTGCCGTATCTGTCGTCTTTGGAATACGGGCAATCGCAATCGATTGTTTTAGGCTTGGGCTAAAAGTGCCGCTGGTGATTACCCCAGTTTTGCCATTGTCTAGCGTGACCGTCATGCCTTCACGCAGTACCCCACGTGACTCTAGCACTAAGCCTACTTGCATGACGTCATTACCCTCAGCAATCGCTTGGTCTTGTTTGGTTTGCATGGCTTGACGACCCACGAAATCCCGATCGTCTTTTACCGCTAACGTCCATGCCATACCGCATTCATACGGATTGATGGTTTCATCCATTTCATGACCGTACAAATTCATGCCCGCTTCAAGACGCAATGTATCACGGGCACCTAAGCCTGCTGGCGCGATGCCATGGTCTTTAAGTAAAGTAAAAAACGCTGAGGCTTGCGCTTGTGGCAAAATGACTTCAACGCCGTCTTCACCCGTGTAACCGGTACGCGCCACAAACCAATCTGCGCCTTCAATGGCGGTCAAATCTTTGCCCACAAATGGTTTTAAGGTAGCTAGGCTATCTGCCCAATTTGGTTTAGCTTGGCTCAGTTTCTGCAAGGCATTAGGACCTTGCACCGCAAGCATAGCAAGTTCTGGGCGCTCGGTAATGGTGACAGCAAAGTCTTTGGCGACTTTGTCAAACTGTGCCAAATCTTTATCACGGGTGGCGGCATTTGAGACGATGCGATACTCGGTCTCAGCATCGTTCATCCGGTAAACAATTAAGTCATCAATCACACCGCCGTTTTCGTTTAGCATGGCAGAGTAAAGCGCTTTACCGACAAATTTGAGTTTGGCGACATCATTGGCGAGCAATTTTTGCAGCCAAGCTTTGGCGTCTTTGCCGGCGATGTCAGTTACGACCATATGTGACACGTCAAACATGCCCGCATCCGTACGCACAACGTCATGCTCTTGAATCTGTGAGCCATAATGGATAGGCAATTCCCAACCAGAGAAGTCAACGATTTTGCCGTTGCTATCGATATGGGATTGATAAAAAGGGGTGCGGTTTAAAGGCTTGTCTGTGGCTGACATGGCAAATCCTTGAGTGGGTAAAATCAAATAACGGTTTGATGGTTTAATAGCGTGGGATAAAACGCTAAAACCAAACATCGCACATCAATAGAGCACTAAAACTAATCCAACCTGATGTCGGTAGCTATCAGCCCTATCTGTCCTGTTACCTGAGATTTTCAATCGACTTGTCAATTTCTTGTAGTATAGCTTATAGTACAGATAGACAAGTCAACCTTTTCCCCTTCGGTGGTATTGCAAAGCAATACACTCTCCAGATTTGTTATATTTTGATGCAGTGCATAGCACACTGCCAAAAATTACGATTCCAGTCCTTTTACCTGAGCGATTATAGGGTCTTTACGCCTTCGGTGATGGTTTTGGTATTTCATAATTTGATGAAAAACAAAACAACATTCTCTCCTGAAATCTTCGGTTATTATGCTGGGTTTTTAACTTTTTGACAAGCAAATTTGCACAGATTTTATGACCGCCTCATATTTTGGCAATACTGGATTATGAGCATTATTGTGTTATAGCAAATAAAGCCAAAAGCAAGTATGATTAAAGCCACTGATGAATATGAAACTTGAAGTATTTAAATAAAGTTAAAGTGTTTAAATAAAGTGCTTAAATAATTTTTGTGGTTTTGGGTTAAATTTTTGCGCGCTGACCCCATTAAAAGCAGAATAATTTAGCCTTTAACATTTTGAATATCTTTGAGTATTAACTCCAAATACCAAAAATTATTAACAGTCACTATTGATTAACAATGGGTAGATGAGCTGAGTTTTACCTTATTTTTTACCTTATAAAGATGGCATGATAACAGGAATAAAATAACGATGGACTTGATGAATATTTCGTTGGTAGGCATTTTAACCAGTTTAGCCATGGGGGGTACGTTGCCCGATGATAGCAAAACCCAACAGCAAGTGGCGCAAGTGTCGACTCATATTTTGCCAAATATCGCAGGACAGTGGCAGCTGCGACTTGATAAAACCGACACTGCGCAGCCAAGTTGCCAAGAGCGATATAATTTTGGGCGCGATCAACAATTTATCGGTTCAAGCGGTCAGGAATTTACGTACGGCAAATATTTGTACGCTGACACAGGGGATGGTTTACCTGCACTAGCGATTCAGACCCAATATGATAACAATGCAACAGACTGTTCTGGCAATCGCGTTGACCAGACGGGCGATATTTTGGTCGCTTATGTGAAACAGCAAGGCGAGCAGATGCAGTGGTGCAAGGACAGTCAAGGCACCCAATGTGCGATGACATTGTACCGTGTGTTACCCTAAATTTTTCTGCTTTTTCTCTGTACATCCCATAGCACTGGCAAGATTTGCCAGTGCTATTATTCCTGTTAAAACCTGCAACTAGTGTCAAATACTTATGATTCCACCTTTTTCAAGTGCCAATTCGCAGCAACGTCTGATTAGTCCGATGGGGCGCTCAGAAGACCAAAATGACAACAATATCCGTCCAGCGTTACTCGCTGAATATATCGGTCAGCCTGTGGTCAAAGAACAAATGGGCGTGTTTATCAACGCGGCATTATCGAGAAAAGAAGCGCTCGACCATACATTGATATTTGGACCGCCTGGACTGGGCAAAACCACACTCGCCAACATTATCGCCCGTGAGATGGGCGGTAATTTGCGCTCAACGTCTGGTCCTGTGCTTGAACGCGCGGGTGATTTGGCAGCGATGCTGACCAATCTAGAGCCTGGTGATGTGCTCTTTATTGATGAGATTCACCGTTTAAGCCCGATGATTGAAGAAATCTTGTATCCTGCGATGGAAGATTTTCAGCTTGATATTATGATTGGCGAAGGACCTGCTGCACGCTCCATAAAGCTTGATTTGCCGCCTTTTACTTTGGTGGCTGCGACTACCCGAGCAGGTTTGTTGACCTCGCCACTGCGGGACCGTTTTGGTATTGTACAGCGATTAGAGTTTTATAATGTGGAGGACTTAACGACCATTGTCACAAGATCGGCTGGATTGCTTAACGTGCCTATGACCAAAGAAGGGGCAGTGGAAGTCGCTAGACGTTCGCGCGGTACACCGCGTATTGCCAATCGGCTGCTACGCCGCGTACGTGATTATGCCCAAGTTAAAGGCGATGGCACCGTCACCGCTGAAATTGCGCATAGCGCACTCGATATGCTCGCAGTTGATAAACGCGGGCTTGATAATCTTGATAGACGTTATCTTGAGATGTTAGAAGAGCGTTTTAATGGCGGGCCTGCGGGGGTTGAGTCGATTGCAGCCGCACTCGCTGAAGATAGAGGCACGCTTGAGGATGTGATTGAGCCGTATCTGATTCAGCAAGGCTATATCGTACGCACCGCACGAGGGCGGATGTTGACTTAGTCTTTTGAATTTTTGCCAACAAAAACCCCTTACATTGTGTAAGGGGTTTTTGTTTGTCAAAGATTAATAGACCAATTATTAGTTGTTAGCTGAGAATGAGCAATAAGGCAGCATTGTAGAACTGACTAAAGTACCAAATGGACTTAGCGTATTAGGACGAATACCTTTATTGTCTTCAGTAATCACATCGTCATCAAGAACAGGGAGACTAATGTCGCGTTCCTGAGAGAATTCACTACCATCAACTTTTGTCGTTACTCGAACCGTCGCTGTCATCCACTCGGCATATTCTTTAACATAACGGATACTAAAGTCTAACTTACCTGTGGCATCAGTTTTGACAGTTTGGGTGCTAAGAATTTGCGTACCATTCGGGGCTAAAACTGTAATCGGATTTAATGGGGTCAACATACCATCGCCATTATAGTCTTCACTAGTATCTAATGTAGCATTTCTATTGAAATCTTCTGAAAGACAGTTGAAAGTACCACTCCATGGACTACCATTCATAAATGATTGGGTAATCCACTTAGCAGGTTGTTCTGGAATAGCATCCTTACCAACTGTGGTAATGGCGCCTGTTGTTGGATCTTTAACTTCAGGAATAGCAGCCACACCTGGTACTTTAGCGATAAATTTCCACATCCCCACACCATAGGTTTTTGGTACAACTGAGATGGAAACTTCTTGATTTACTGCTGGTTGACCGATGCTGTTATTGATAAAGATAGATCCCGCGCGGATATAATATATATTATCTGTAGTAGGTGCCACTTTGTCGGCAAACCCAAAACCAATCCATGCAGAGAAGTTTTGCACGGTGAAGCTGACATCTTGTGGTTGATAAGTTGGTGTTGTAGAAATTGGTAAAAGTTGATTATTTAACTTAATGTATTGAACGCGAGCCTGTACTTTTACGCCATTCACTGGTGTTGGTGTAGAGCCTGCAAAATAGCTTATGATTGCATTACCTGCCTCATCTGTAATTGCTGTGCCAGTGGATAGCTTGCCACTTGAAGCATCTTGAAGTAGTGTAAAGTCAACGATGGCATTTTTGACAGGCGCATCTTTGTTATCTCGAACTGTGGCAATAATTTTGGTTTCACCATTGGTACTGACCGTAGTATTGATAACTTGAGTTAGCACTTTAGTGACCTTATCAGTGATAAAAGTTATATTTTTCTCAAGTTGTTTAGCGCCATTATATTCAACAGTTAGTGTAGCCACACCTGGAGAAATGGATTCCATATTATCAAATATAACTTTGCCACCTTGAGCTTTACTCTCAACTCGAGATTCGTACCGAATGTTATCAGTACCATCCGCATTTTTAGTGACAATCTTACGCCCGCCTTTATTGGTAGTTAAATAGATGGTTGTACCATCAGCCACGGTATTAGGCAAGTCAATAGTAATAGTTGCTGGTGTGTCAACTTTTACTTCATCACCTACAATACCATTTTGTGTGACGGTCAGGCTTAGATTGGTTTCGGTTACTTTCGTCAATGAGCCCAAATTATAAGGTTGAGAGACAAGATTTGGATTATTAGCATCGATGATTCTAGCTTGTAAATTGAAATTAGTTGTAGCAGTTGGCAGCTGTGAACCGTTTAAGGTAAAAGTAAATTTACCATTAGTATCTGTTGTTACTGGTGTCACTGCTAAAGTAGCACCATCATTCAATAATTGGATTGATTGATTCGCAAGGGGCTTATCGTTACCATCAACTGCAACGCCAGATACAATAACGGTGTCACTAGCACTATTGGTAATGACAGATTTGGATATGAAAGTATCTTTGATATTGGTACCTGTTACGGTAAAGTCTATCGTTTGCTCGACTTGCTGATAAACGCCATCATTCACAATGACACGTACTTTTGCGCTATGGTCAAGTTTTGAAACCAGCCCAATATCACTTTGCACCAAATCTACTTGTACAAAGCCATTGGCATCGGTCACTAGATTCGATGCTTTACTAAAAGTAATACCTTTATCGATACCTTCTAAGATTTGCAGTTGGACTGGCACACCCGCTTTAATGCCGCCATTAGTATCAGTAACTTTAATACCTAGAGTAGATGTATCGGTTGCCGTTCTTAGAATAGTTTTTGATGGACTAACAAATAATTTATACGCTTGTGTATTAGCATTGCTCGTCGCACCGCGTACCGTGGTGGTAGCTGCAGATGTGCCAGACTGGGCATAAATAATCACACCATTTTGTAAAGCAGTCGTTGCTTTTGCCAAATCTTTGACTTCAAGTTCAATGGTTGCTTCACCATTGGCGTTGGTATTGACAACCGCACCTGTGTTATTGACTAGACCAGAATCTGTTGGGACTTTAAAGCTGACTTGTGCATTTGGCACAACGGCGCCGTTTTTATCCATCGCAAGCGCGGTGACTTTAACTTTTGAGCCAACAGCCAATTGAATTGCTGAATCACTGGTTAATAGCAATGAGTTGACGCTATTGGCCGTAATCGCTTCTTGGGTTCTTAAGGTGACCGTTGAGCTAGTGATAGCACCGGCAGTTGCCTTAAATGATAGACCACTGGTTTGTAGATAATATTTTTGGTCTGGGGTGAGCGCACCGACTTTTAAGGTTAATACCGCTTCACCATTGGCATCGGTGGTTGCCTGAAGTGGGGTGGTATTAGTTATACCCGTTGCAGCTGCCGCATCCAATAGCGTAAAGCTGACAGGCATGTTCGCTAGGCTGAAATTTTTGGCATCACGCACTTGGGCAGTCACGTTGATTGTATCACCATTATTGGTAGTTAGCGTATTAACATCTGTAACCAAATTGACTTTAGCAATGTCATTCACTGTCGGTTGTGAGGCGGTTTTGGTGAGAGGTACATTGAGTGTTTGTGTTACATTACCGTTAGATACGGCTGTTACCATATAGCCACTTGCAATCAATTTTTCCGCTTTGGCTGGGTCTATCACGCGTAAACGGATATAAGCTGTCCCCTTAGGGATAATTACTGCTCGCTCGCCAATCATCGGCTCTACAGGTGCAGCGACTTCACTGGTCAATACTGTAGAAGGCGATAAGCTCACAATGCCAGTGGTTGTCGGGTCTGGTAGGTTGAAAGTAACAGGCGCATTGGTAACAGCACCGTTTTGAGCATCGACTGTGTGAGCCATCACAATGAACTCATTGCCTTGGCTCAATACGACTGGCGTATTTGGGAAATTCTCTAAGACCACTTTATCAATGCTCACTTCATTGACGGCTTTGGCTTTTAGCGTGATTTCACCTACAGCGCCACTTGGGGCAGTGACTTTAACTTTTAGACCATTTTGTAGATAGGCTTTTTGGCTAGCGGTTAATAAGTTTTTGACTTCTAAATCGATACTGGCTTCGCCTTTTTCGTCCGTTTTCACGGTTGTACCCGTGATATTAAAGACATTAGTCAACGCTGGATCTGGAATGCTAAATGTCAAATCACTGGCAGCGACGCCGCCAAAGTTACCATTCAATGCAGAAGCAGTCACATGGACTTTAGAGCCTGCCATCATCAAAATATCATCTCTATCAGCGGTGACAGCGATAGAGGTAATGACGCTATCAATCCCTGCATCTCTGGCAGTGAGTTTAATCGGATTAATTTTGGTGCCATTTGGTACTGTCGCGTTGACTACTAAACCATTGGTAAGTAGATAATTACGTTGGGTTTTTGATAAAGAGTCAATACGTAGCTTGATAACGGCTTTGCCTTGCGTATCGGTAGTAACCGTTGACCCTGATAAATTAGCAATACCCGTTGATTCCAACCCTGGCAATGAGAAAGTGACAGGTACTTTGCTCAATGGACCCTGATTGGCATCTGCTACCGACGCAGTAATATCAAAGGTAGTACCCACGGTCAAATCGAAAATATTATTAGATAAACTACTACTCAATGCACCTTGTTTGACTAACGCAATATTAGCTTCGACTGGCACTGCTGAAGGATCGATGCCTTTTAAGGTGATATTACCTTTAACGTCAACTGGTGTCGTGTTCATGGTATTCTTAGATACCGCTTGGATGCTGATACCGTTTTGAATCAGGTAGTCTTTGGCAGCTGTCGATTTGACTTCTAGCTCAATCGTGGCTTCACCACTGGCATTAGTGGTGATATTTGAGGTATCAGAAACTGCATACACACCCGATACGGATGGGTTAGTTAGCAGATTGAATTCAACAGGTGCCCCGCCAATACCAGTATTATTACCATTGAGTACTGACGCAGTCACAGTGAAGCGTTCGCCAATTTTGATATTAAATGGATTAACGGGTGATGTTAATTTGACCGATTTGACATCAAGGCGTTTGACACTGGTATCCACGCCTTTTAATATTAAGGCAGGTGCAGCTTTACCGTTGGATGTGGCATTGATGGTAAAACCGTTAAGTAATGCTTGTTTTTGCGCATCTGTAAGCGATTTCACCTCTAAAGTAATGACCGCTTCACCCTTATCATCTGTTAATACCGTAGAAGCGGATAAACTGGCTACACCTGTATCTGCAAAGCTTGGCAGAGTAAACGTGACAGGCGTGTTTTTAACCACACCTTTTTGGTCGTCTAATACAGTAGCGACCACTTTAACTTGGCTACCAATGGTTAAAGGAATATTTGAGCCTGTTAGATTAACTGTGCTTACCGATACTTCATTGGCCGCTTTGGCAGCAAGATTAATAACACCTTGTCGACCATTTTGTGCGGCTACAGTTACATTTAAACCATTTAAAAGTGCCGCTTTCTGAGTATCGGTCAAGGTTGTTTTAACTTCAAGGTCAATAATGGCTTCGCCTTTGTCATCAGTAGTAACGGTAGAGCCGCTTAAATTAAAGACACCTGTTAATGCTGGATTTGGAATATTGACGGTTAGGTTTTGGCCTTTAATCCCACCGAAATTCTTGTCAAGTGCAACAGCGGTGACACGTACACGACTACCTGCCGCCATAATAATATTGTTGGAATCAGCCGTAACTGAAATTGAATCAATTGTATTATCAGGCGTCATAACGTTTTTAGCAGAGAGCTGTAGCGGTGAAATTACTGTACCATTAGGCACTGCGGCTTTAACTGTCAAGCCATTGGTAAGTATATAGTTACGTTGGTCTGCAGACAATGATTTAATTTCAAGATTAATGATTGCTTCACCATTGGCATTGGTGACGATGGTAGAACCTGACAGATTAGCGATACCTGTTTTATCTAAATCAGGTAAGGTAAAACTAACAGGTACACCATCTAATTTGCCATTGTTAGCATCTGCGATGGATGCTGTGATTGACAGCTTATTCCCTACCGTCAGATCAAATGGGTTCACGCTAGATACCAATAAAGCTTTACTGACTTTAGCAATATTGGCACTTAACGTTGGATCGGTGCCAAGAATAGTTTTCTTGCCGCTGATATCAGCAGGTGGATTATTTAACGTGTTTTTAGCAATCGCAGTGATAGTTACGCCATCAGTTAACAGTAATTGCTTAGCGGCTTCTGACTTAACTTCAAGCTCAATAGTCGCCTCACCATTTACGTTGGTAATAACATTGGTCGTATCAGAGACAGCATAAACACCAGTCAAACTAGGATTATCAATAGTAAACTCAACAGGAGCGCCACCTATACCTGTATTGTTAGCACCTAATACAGATGCAGTAACCGTAAATCGCTCTCCTGTTTTGATATTAAATTTACTGATAGGGCTTGATAAATTGACTGCTTTTACATCAAAGCGCTTGATAGTATCCATGCCTGTTAAAGTAAGCGCAGGTGCCACTTTACCATTGGCAGTGGCATTAATGGTAAAGCCTTTTAATAAGTTGGCTCTTTGGGTATCAGTCAGCGACTGAACTTGCAATGTAATAATAGCCTGACCCTTATCATCGGTAATAATGGTTGATGGCGACAAACTTGTCACACCATAATCCGCTAAAGATGGTAGGCTAAAAGTTACTGGTGAGTTGGCAATGGTACCGTTTTGTGCATCGCTCACATTAGCAGTAACTGTGAACTGGCTACCCACAGATAGGGGAATATTGGTGACATTGGAAGTTAAGTTAACATTTGAAACTACGACATCATTGACTGCTTTTGCCGATAATTTGAGTTGACTAGTTTTGCCATTGGCGGCAGTGATATCAACTACCAAACCATTAGCCAGTGCCTGTTTTTGTGCAGCAGTTAAGGCAGATTTGATTTGTAGGTTAAAAATCGCTTCGCCTTTTGAGTCAGTGGTAATCGTTGAGCCTGTAATATTGTACACGCCCGTAGCTGATGGGTCTGGAATTTTAACCGTTAGAGTCTGATTGGCCAATCCACCAAAATTTTTGTCCAGTGCAATGGCAGTGACTTTTACAGTGCTACCCGCTGTCATCAAAATATTATCGCTATCTGCTACGACTGAAACACTTTCAACCGTAACAGGAAGGGTGGAAGATTGTTTCGCTGATAATTTTATAGGTGCAACACTAGTACCATTAGCAACTGATGCGTTAACAGTTAAACCATTACTCATTAAGTAACTACGTTGAGTTGCATTAAGAGAGGTAAGGGATAAATTAATAGTGGCCTTGCCTTGGGCATCAGTGGTGACTGTTGAGCCCGACAAATTAGCGATACCCGTTTGATCTAGTCCAGGTAAGGTAAATGTCACTGGTACGTTAGCTAACGCACCTTGAGATGCATCTAACACATTGGCAGTCACAGTAAAGGTATTACCGACTGTTAAATCAAACTCGTTGTTAGTAAGACTAGAAGAAAGACCGACTTTTGAAACCTTAGTAATATTTTCATTAAATGCGGGGTCTTTACCCAAGATATTTAATTTATTTGTTACATCAACAGGGGTAGTGCCAGTCGTATTTTTTGCAGTGGCTGTGATATTAATGCCCTGTGACAATAGTTTGGCTTTAGCAGCTTCAGATTTTACTTCTAGTTCAATGGTCGCCTCGCCACTGGCATTTGTTACGACATTAGAGGTATCAGAGACCGCATAAACACCTGTCGCACTTGGATCATCAAGTTTAAATTGGACAGGTACACCACCTAGACCAGTGTTTGAACTATTTAACACTGAAGCAGTAACTGTGAATTTTTCACCAACTTGTACATTAAAGTTAGGCTTTGGTGTCGTTAGATTGACCTTTTGCACATCTAGCTTAGTCGTCGTAGTACCTTGCTCGGCTCCCTTTAAATTAATAGTATTAGATGCAACACTGCCTGTTCTCGCAGTTGAGTTAATAGTTAATCCAGTATTTAACAGATAACTTATTTGTTCATTTGACAAGGATTTGAGCTCTAACTCTAAATTTGCTTCACCTCGGTCATTGGTTAACACACTTAAATTACTATTAGCAAAAATACCACTAAGAACTGAATTTCCAATATTAAAATCGATGGTCGTGTTCGGAATGATATTATTGTCTTTATCCACTGCCAATGCCGTAACATTAACTTTCGTACCTTTTACTAACGCGATATTTTGGCTGTCGCTAATTAATAATAAATTACTGACAGTCACGGTAGGCGTTGGGGTCGTGGTATTAACATCGGTGCCTTTTAGGGTTTTACTTGTTGAAACTGTACCTACTGTGGTAGTCACAACCAAACCATTTTGTTTTAAATAATTTTTTTGATCATTGGTCAAAGACTTAATATCAAGTTTGATAACCGCTTTACCCGTGTCATCAGTGACTAAATTTGGACTAATTCCACTAAACACGCCTGTTACGCTTGGGTCTGTAATCTGTACACTGACCGGTACACTAGCAACACCGATATTGTTACTGTTTAAGGCATAGACAGTTAACTCTACACTATCGCCAACATTCATATAAAAGTCAGAACTGGTACTGACTAATTGAACTTTTTTAACACTGGCAAGATTGGTCGTAGTGGTCGAATCTGTACCGGTACTTGGGTTAGTGACACTGACCGTACCTGTTTTCACAGGCGGCGGCAATGTATCATTACCACCACCACCGCCACAACCAGCGAGGGCAAGTGCGGTCGTCAATGCAGAGAGTTGAAAGGATTTGATTAGGTTGGTAGAGATAGCCATAAAGTTATCCTAAAGTGAGTAAGGCTGCTAAATAAATCGATAGAGATAAATAGAATCAGAAAAAATTACCAATTTTTCGATGAGCAGAAAATGTTACGTGATTGATGCTAAAATATAATTTTTGATGCTATCTACTTTACTAATTTTGCACAAAAGTTACAACAAATTCTAATCATAATTTGATGAATTTAATCGAATTGAAATTATAAATTATCAACAAGATTTCTAAATTTAACGCTATTTTTTTAGAGGGCGTATAAAGAAGTTGCCCTACATCTACGATATTGCTAAAAACTCACTAATCACCCCAATGCCAAAAAATGTAAATTAAGTGACAAAAAATGCTGTCAAAAAAACTTTCAACGCCTTTTAATATCATTGACCATATATCGTTATATCATTTTTGGGCAAACGCTCTGCCGCCATTGCTACCGATAATAGCAGATGGGTCGCACGTATCAATTTGTCATCTCAAAAAAGTGCTGCCTGAGCTGTTAAAAGTCATGCTGTATCAGTTATCGGCAAAAATTCAGCAAAATCCGTCGTTGACCCATCGAACTTTGCCGCAGGTAACAGATAAAAATAGTTTTACCGCCGAATTTTCAACTGCTTTAGTTACAAAAAATTTGACTGAAAACGGCATTAATTTTGTAACTCTAAAACAACTGTCTAAAAGTAGCCCATCGATTTTTGAGCAATTGTTTTATGATGAAACCCAAAAAACGATGATTGCCGGCGTGCTACTGGAAAAAACCCATCTGCCTTTAGATAAGCTGTTAACTATTTGGCAGACCATCACTGCATTGGCGTTGATAAATTTGGCAGATATGATAAGTTCGCTACAAAACACCATAGACTCAGGGCAGATTACTGAGTGGCTTGCGATGCAGCCCGTTTTTTTTATGTCACCACAAGATACGGGGCTGATAAATGCAGTGGGTTTTAGGCGCGCTGTCAGTTTTCAAGCAATACAACAACAGCAATTAAAATGGTCAAAAATTCAAAATATTGCGGACTTGCCTGTCTATCAACAGCATATTGTCCAGCAAATGACTATTTATAAAGCGTCCAATTTTTTTAACATTGCGCCAATGACCATCCCGCATGCTCACTTCAATCAACATGTGACTTCAAACGCTAACCGCCAAATAAATAAAGCGGTGAGGTCAAACGCACAAACAGCGCTTTCAACCAGCGATATTTTTGCCAAACCGCAAGTTCGCAAACCTGCGCATTGGATAGATAAGCTACAAAAAAATTGGATTGCGACCGCCACTGTATTGTCTGTCGCCGTTTTTGGCGGAATAGGGGCGTTGGTGAGCGTCAAAGATAAGCCTGCCGCCACCCAACCATCGGCAGAAATATCAGTGGCACAACCGGTTTATCACGATGTGGCGATAGTAAAAGTCGCCTCGACACCGAGTACAGTGACCA
>NZ_DAMALV010000027.1:0-32278 GCF_032069585.1 Moraxella sp. CTOTU48268 | reverse complement strand
GCTCACCGCCAGAGAATAACTTGCTTTTGGTATCAATGCGCTCACCGCGAAAGTCAAAACTACCTAAAAACGCGCGTAAATCAGCGTCTGAGGTTTTGCCTGCGAGACGCTGTAGCATCAACATGGGTGATGCTTCGCCATCGAGGCTATCCATTTGGTGTTGGTTAAAATACCCTAGTACCAAACTATCTGCGGCTTTACGCGTCCCAGCCAAGATAGGCAACTCACCCACCAAGCCTTTGATGACCGTTGATTTGCCTGCGCCATTCATCCCTAGCAGACCGATACGGCTGTCAGGGGTAATTTGTAGGCGAATATTCTCGATAAGTGCGACACCGTTGTAGCCGACACTGGCATTGTCTAGCACCAATAATGGCGATGTTAATTGTACAGGGGATTTGAAACGAAATTGAAACGGATTGTCCGCCATGATAGGTGCTAGCTCGGTCATCCGTTCCAGCTGTTTGACACGGGCTTGCGCTTGTTTGGCTTTGGAGGCCTTGGCTTTAAAACGGCGGATAAAATCTTCAAGGTGCGCACGGGTTTCTTGCTGTTTTTCAAACTGTTGCTGCTGCTGGGCTAGGCGTTCACTACGGGTACGCACAAAGGTGCTGTAATTGCCTGTATAAAGGGTCATTTGTTGGTTTTCAATGTGCAAGATATTGCTCACTACATTATCCAAAAACGCTTGGTCATGCGAAATCATGAGTAACGTGCCATCATAGGCTTTGAGCCATTCTTCAAGCCACAAGATGGCATCTAAATCCAAGTGATTGGTCGGTTCATCAAGCAACAATAAATCCGCTCGGCTCATTAAGGTTTTGGCAAGGTTTAGGCGCATACGCCAGCCCCCTGAAAAACTACTCACAGGTTGGCTTTCTTGAGCAACATTAAACCCAAGTCCTGTCATGATTTGGGAGGCTTTTGCAGGGGTACTATAGCCATGGATATCATCAAAGCGCGCATGCACATGGGCAAGTTCATCTTCTGACAAGGTATCTGAATGGTTAATCTTATCTTGCAGCTCAAAGTATTCTTTGTCGCCACTCAACACAAAATCTATCGCCGACTGGTCAGTGCTTTCAATCTCTTGCGCCATATGACCGATTTGCCAACTGTTTGGAACCGATAGACTGCCTGTGTCAAGTGCCAATTCGCCTTCGCCTTTTTGGGTCAATAGCGTCGCAAAAAAACTGGATTTACCTGTGCCATTGTTGCCTGTTAACCCGATTTTCCAACCTGGATGGATTTGCAAATTAACATCTTTAAATAATATCCGCCCATCACGGCGAATACTGGCATCTTTTAGTTCTATCATAATCGGCTCAAAACTCAAAATTTGACTAAAATTAAATGGGAAAATTCTTGATAGTATAAAGCAAGCACCCCATAATAAGAAAAAAGTTTTATAAGGAAGACCCCAATGAGTGATACCGTAACTGATAGTATGGTTGATGGCATGACCTTGACCGATAATGCTGCCAAAAAAGTGCGTAACCTACGTGATTCAGAAGGCAATAACGACTTGATGCTGCGGGTATATGTGACGGGTGGTGGCTGTTCAGGTTTTTCGTATGGTTTTAATTTTGAAGAAAACTTGGGCGATGATGATGCTACCTTTAGCAACGATGATGTAGCACTGGTCGTTGATAGTTTGAGCTACCAATATCTACATGGCTCAACCATTGATTATGTGGAAGGCTTGGAAGGCTCGCGTTTTACCGTCAACAATCCAAACGCCACCACGACTTGTGGTTGTGGTTCGTCATTTTCTATCTAGCTTTACTGGCTAATTTCACTGGGTTTCTTTACCCAGTTCATTTGAATGATTAAAAGGCTTTAGCTTAAATTATGGCTTAAATATAGTCAGTAACTGTTAAGTTTGGCCTTTTAATTTTCATTCATCCTGTATTTGTTACCTTTCAACAAAATCATCTACATTTTTTCAGCGTTTATCAGATTTTATTTGTGTTGTCAGCCTTTATCCATAATAATGGTGTGATCTACAGCGTAATAACACCTAAGTGTTATCATCAAGTACCCTAATATAGGTTGACATTAATTTATTCTTGTTAATTACTTAACGTTAAATGTGTTAATGATTTAAGTTTGTTAGCTAAGCAATGATTATTAAGCAATCTTTATTATTAATTTAATAATACCAAGGAGCTTATCATGGCTAAATTATCTTTAGATTCACTCAATAACATCGATGGTTTTATTGCAGCTGCATTGGTTGACAGCGAATCAGGTCTAGCCCTTGCCACAACGGGTAATGGTATCGACCTTGAAGTTGCAGCAGCGGGAAACACTGAAGTAGTACGTGCAAAACGTAAAGCTTCTAAAGCTTTAAACCTTAATGATAATATCGAAGACATCCTAATCACATTAAGTAAACAATATCACTTAATCCGTCCGCTAGTCCGTAACGAAAACCTATTCTTGTACCTAGTACTTGATCGTCAAAAATCAAACTTAGCCATGGCGCGTCATGAATTAAAAGGGTTTGAAACTGAATTGGATTTCTCTTAATGCCTTTTTCATTAAAAGTGACAGATGTCAAGTAAAAATTACCAGTTAATCGAGTAATACGATAGTTTTTATCATACCCACGGTATTTACTGTGGGTTTTTTACGTTTGGCGAATATCGCAATTGGTAATTTCGTCATCACGATATTTTGATAGTGTTTGCCTAAATTTGGTGGCATAATTTCACACAATTTAAAATAATATTAGGATAACTATGACTCAAGCGCCTCAAACTTGTACTTCTTTGCAGCTACCTACTTGGCTGACCGCTGAAAACATTCATGGCATGCTTCGGGGTATTGAAAAAGAAGGCTTACGTATGAGCCCTGAGGGATATATTGCCACTACCCCACATCCAGCAAAGCTTGGCTCAAAACTCACTCATCCTTTTATCACTACTGACTACGCCGAAAGCTTGTTAGAGCTAATTACTGAGCCAAAACCCACGGTGAAAGAAGCGCTTGATATGCTGCGTGATTTGCATATTGTGGTACAAAATGCTTTGACCGATGACGAGCTGTTTTGGTCGATGTCGATGCCTTGTATGATTTCGGACGATGAAGATATTTTGCTGGCAGACTATGGCACCTCAAACTCAGGTAGACTAAAAACCCTCTATCGTCACGGTTTGGGCATTCGCTATGGTCGCCGTATGCAGACCATTGCTGGATTGCATTATAATTTATCATTTGGTGATAATTTATTCACCGCTTGGCAACAGCAGTTAGGTGATACCCAGTCATTAACTGAATTTAAAAATGAAAAATATTTGGGTCTGATTCGTAACTTCAAGCGTCTAAGTGGTATGGTGCTGTACTTGGTTGGTGCAAGTCCTGCCGTGTGCGCGTGTTTTTTAAAGGGTCGCGAGCATCCGCTACAGCCAATGAACGCATCAACTTACTATTTACCCAACGCTACCTCTCTGCGTATGGGCAAACTGGGTTACCAAAATAGCGTACAAGATGATTTAGATATCCGCTACAACAGTCTTGATGAATATGTGGCGGGTTTGCGTAATGCCATCCATACACCGCATCCTAATTTTAGCGCGTTGGGACTCGATGACGACAATGGCTATCCCATTCAAATCAATGACCATATTTTACAGATTGAAAACGAGTACTATAGCCCGATTCGACCCAAACAAATTACCCAACCTGGCGAAAACCCCAGTGATGCCTTAGCCAAGCGCGGGATCGCTTATGTTGAACTCCGAGCGATTGACTTAGATCCGTACAGCGAAATCGGTATCAGCTTAAATACCGCCTGTTTTATGGAAATTTTGGCGTTGTACTGCCTATTGCTGGATAGTCCTGACCTATTGCCCGATGAAGATGCCCTACTTGCTCAAAACCAAGAAAAAATTGTCAATCAAGGGCGCGAGCCAAACCTAATGATTGATACAATGGCGGGGCAAGTCGCATTTAAAGACTGGCTAGTACAGCATTTGCTCGGTATGCGTAAGCTATCAGAACTCTTAGATGTCACCTATGGTAGCAATGATTACCGCAACGCGTGGCAATCAATGATGGCAAAAGCGCAAAATCCAGACAACACCCTATCAGCGCAAGTGCTAGCCGATACCGAACGCTTTGATAGTAGCTGGCAGTTTGGTAAGTCACTGGCGCAAATGCATGCCAATCGTCTAAGACATCAAGGATTGCTCCCTGAGCAAATGACTTACTTTGAGCAGCTTGCCAAAAACTCTGTGCGTGAGCAAGCCGATATCGAGCAGAATGACACACAAGATTTTTATGCGTATGTGGGTCAATTTCGTTAATTAGTAGGTGCTAGTTATCAGGTGCCAGTTAGCAGGTATCGTTGCGCTGATTATTTTATAGGGTTAAATTTCTAAGATTCTAAGCGCTATGGTTTGGCTTAATTCTTTTTCACTAAATTGTTTGATGGTTGTTTTATGCGTGATGCTTCATTGACCCACAGCTTGTTAAGTTATCGCGGACTGGCAGGACTATTGACGTTAGCCAGCATTATTGGCATGAGTTTCGCCTATTTTTATTTACAAGGGGTGGTAAAATTAGACCCGTGTCCGCTGTGTATCTTTCAGCGAGTGGGTTTGATTGTGATGGGGATTTTTGCATTTATCGCCTTTTTGCTCAATCCAAAACAAGCTTGGGCAAAAATTTTGTTGATGGGTGGCGCGCTGCTCGGCATTTTGTGGTCAATTGCTGTGGCGATTCGCCATGTATGGATTCAACATTTGCCACCTGACCAAGTCCCCTCATGTGGTCCTGGGTTAGACTATTGGATGGATACGTTGCCGATTGCCCAAGTGTTGAAAGAAGTGTTTAAAGGTTCTGGCGAGTGTGCGGTGATTGACTGGACGTTTTTAGGCTTTAGTATCCCAGAATTATCATTGGGGTTTTTTAGCATTTTATTGGTGATGATTGTTTTGGCGATACGTCAAAGCAATACTCGATAACGCTATCGGTCGTGGTTTAACCCCATAAAAAAGGCGATAATCAATCGCCTTTTTTATTAGCTTTTTTAGTCGCTTTATTCCCATTCAATGGTCGCTGGTGGCTTACTTGAGATATCGTAGGTCACACGTGATACTTCTTTGATTTCATTCATGATGCGATTGGACACTGTTTCAATCAAATCATACGGCAAATGGGCAAAACGCGCTGTCATAAAGTCGATGGTTTCAACTGCCCGTAACGCAATCACCCACGCATAGCGGCGACCATCACCGACCACGCCCACTGATTTTACAGGTTGGAACACCGCAAACGCTTGTGCAGTTTTATCATACCAACCAGATTTTTCCAGCTCTTGCATAAAGATGGCATCGGCTTGACGCAAAATATCGGCATATTCTTTTTTCACTTCACCCAAGATACGCACGCCTAGACCTGGACCTGGGAAAGGATGACGATAAATCATTTTTTCAGGTAGCCCTAATGTCACGCCGAGCTTACGCACTTCATCTTTAAACAAATCACGTAAGGGTTCAACGAGTTTAAACTGCAAATCGTCTGGCAAGCCACCGACATTGTGGTGCGACTTGATTACATGCGCTTTGCCTTGGTGACTTTTTGCAGATTCAATGACATCGGGATAAATGGTACCTTGTGCCAAGAATTGAATGCCTTTGCCCTCACCCGACAGTTCACGTGCGGTATCTGCAAACACATCGATAAAGGTTTTGCCAATGATTTTACGTTTAGCTTCTGGATCGCTAACGCCGGCTAATGCGGTCAAAAAACGTTCTTCAGCATCCACGCGAATGACTTTAACGCCCATATTTTCAGCAAAGATTTGCATCACTTGGTCGCCTTCATGTAGGCGTAACAAACCATTATCAACAAACACACAGGTTAGCTGCTCGCCAATCGCTTTATGAAGCAGTGCGGCTACTACTGAGCTATCTACGCCGCCCGAAAGTCCCAACAATACTTGCTCATCGCCAATTTGTTCTTTTAACTGCGCCACGCGCATTTCAATGATGTTATCCGGCGTCCACGCATTGGCACAGCCACAGATTTGGTGTACAAATCGGCTAATCAATGCTTCACCTTGCAGCGTATGGGTCACTTCTGGATGAAACTGCACCCCATAATAATGCTTGCTTTCATTTGCCATCGCAGCAATTGGACAGCTTGGCGTTATCGCAGTCACTTCAAAGCCTGCAGGTAACTCAACAACTTTATCGCCATGACTCATCCAAACGTGTAATTTGTTGGGCTCATCTTCAATGCCTTTAAAAAAGCTATCTTGAGCAGTTTTTTCAATGGTAGCAGCGCCAAACTCTTGGTGTCTACTGGCTTCAATTTTGCCACCAAACCGATCTGCCATCGCCTGCATACCATAGCAAATGCCTAGTACAGGCACATTGATATCAAATACGGCGTCATTAATTTTTGGGCTATTTTCTGCATACACGCTCTCTGGACCGCCCGATAAAATAACCCCTTTTGCACCAAAGTCGTGAATGCGCTGTGCGTCGATATCGTATGGGTACATTTCACAAAATACCCCTGCTTCACGCACGCGGCGCGCAATCAGTTGACTGTACTGTGAACCATAATCCAATACCAAGATACGGTCTTGTTTGATTGAGTTGTTGGATGTTGACATACAAGCCTCTTTAAATTTAGGTAAATAGCTTAACTGAACCGATGCTAACAGGTTTCAAAAATTTATGTGTATTGTATCAATTAATGGCTTTATCTGCTGATTTTTATAGGGTGAAAATAGCTATATGAATGTTTTAAGTAAAAATTTTCCCTAAAAAATTTCTATGATAAATGCCCATTAATTGCGTTTTTTTTGTATCGCTTTCACCAATTGATTATCTTTGTTACACAAACATCATCTAATAGGCTTTAGGTTTACCAAACTCTACGAAAAAATTGCTCATACTGCTACAGATTAGACGCAAAAATTTATTATTATGAAACAGTAATAACCGAAAACGGTTTTACGAAAAAATTGATTTTAATTTAGGCATTTTAAGTTAATGTCACGTTTAATCGTTTTTCGACAATAAAAATAACAGCCATATTAAAAATTTTTTCTAAAGACTAGTATGGCTTGGATAAAAAAACTTCAAATGAGGATACTATCATGGTAGATAATGTTAATAATTCAGACTTAAACCGCGACCCTATCACTGGTGAACCAGGCTCACATCCAATTGGTACCGCAGTGGGCGGTATGGGTGGTGCTGCTGCAGGTGCAGCTATCGGTGCTATTGGTGGTCCATTGGGTATGTTAATTGGCGGCGCAATTGGTGCAATCGCTGGTGGTGCTGCAGGTCACGCCGCAGGTGAAGCGATTGATCCAACTGTCGAAGATACTTATTGGAACGATACCTATTCACAAACAACATACTATAAAGATGGTTATGATTATACCACTGACTATCAACCAGCTTATGCCGTCGGTTATGCCAATCGTGCAAAATACCCAGCCGGTACAACGTTTGACAGTGTTGAATCAGACCTTGAGCGTAGCTGGCATGAAGTAAAAGGTAATTCACGTCTTGCATGGGAAGATGCCAAAGAAGCTATTCGTGATGGTTGGGATAGAACAGACGCGCGTATTGCTGGTCAGGAATATTCACCACGTCTTCGTACGGTGGATGGCTATGCAGAAGGTGAAGAAAAAGGTCATCCTGTTGCTACTGGTACAGGTGCATTAGGTGGTGCCGCAGCAGGTGCAGCCGTTGGTTCAGTAGCCGGTCCTGTTGGTACCTTAGTGGGTGGCGCTATCGGCGCGGTAGCAGGTAGCGCGGCAGGTCATGAAGTCGGTGAAGCAGTCAATCCTACCACCGCTGAAGATGCTTACGAAAAACCTCACCCAGTTGCCAGTGGTTCTGGGGCACTAGGTGGCGCCGCAGCCGGTGCAGCCGTTGGTTCAGTAGCGGGTCCTGTCGGTACCTTAGTGGGTGGCGCGATTGGCGCTGTAGCTGGTGGGGCAGCAGGTCATGAAGTCGGTGAAGCAGTCAATCCAACTGAAGCAGGCGAACAGCGTAAAGAAGCTAACCCTGTTGCCAGTGGTACAGGTATGGCAGCCGGTGCCGCTACAGGCGCAGCGATTGGTGCTGTAGGTGGTCCCGTAGGTTCAGTAGTGGGTGGTGCAATTGGTGCCGTAGCAGGTGCAGCCACAGGTAATGCCGTAGCAAATACGCTTGAAGGTAATACAGAAGAAGATACCTACTGGCGCAATAACTACAATACAACGACTTACTATAGCCAAGGCTATGATTACGATACCGACTATCGCTCAGCGTATGATTATGGTTATCGTGCCCGTCATCATTTCAATACCGCTAATGAGTTTGAAAGTGTTGAAAATGACTTACGCAATGATTGGGAGCAATTCAAAGGTAATTCACGTTTGACTTGGGACCAAGCTCGCCTAGCAGCCCGTGATGCATGGTATCGTATTGAGCGTTAATCTTTCGATTAAGTTAGCTTAAAATAAAAAAAGACTTTCATTAATTTGAAAGTCTTTTTTATTTGAACTGTTAAAATCAAAGCTAAAAAAGCTGGTCTATTAAATTACCATTTTGATGCCAATACCGATTAACACTAGCCCACCAAAAATTTCAGCCTTACTCTCTAACCATGTACCTGATTGCTTGCCCATAAATACGCCAATAAAGCTAAAAATCCCTGTTACCACGGCAATTACTGCACAGGATACATAAGGATTAACTGGGATTAAATTTAAGGTAAATCCGGCTGCCATTGCATCAATACTAGTTGCAATCGCTAAAGTAGTCATGGTTTTATGCGTGATGACGACATTGGCATCATTGGCGATATCTAAAGCAATATTATGTGGGGTGGAATCTTGTGATGTCGCATCTTCATCATCGCCAGATAAGGCTTCATACAGCATTTTTCCACCAAGCCCCACCAAAATAATGCACGCGATCCAAGGCGCCCAATTTGCGATAAATCCTAGGATTGAACGTCCACCGAGATAACCAATCAAAGGCATTAAGCCTTGAAACACGCCAAAATATACGCCTGCCATAACCGCAATTTTGGTCGTATCTTGGCGGTGTTTGGCACCTAATCCAATCGCCACAGCAAAGGCATCCATCGATAAGGCTATCGCTAGCAGTAATAAAGCAATCATGTGATATCTCTTTTAAAAATTCAAGCTGAAATAAAACCACCTTATTACAACATAAGGTGGTTTCCATTGTATTAAAACACGACCCTAAAATTGGGTTAAATATCCAAGTTAGTCACCGTTAACGCATTCTCCTCAATGAAGGCACGACGCGGCTCTACATCATCCCCCATCAGACACGAGAATAAATGGTCAGCAGCAATCGCATCTTCAATGGTGACTTTTAGCATATGGCGGTTTTCTGGATCCATCGTGGTTTCCCACAATTGATCAGCGTTCATTTCTCCTAACCCTTTGTAACGCTGAATCGCTAAACCACGGCGCGCATCACTCATAATAAATTGCCATAGATAACCCATGTCTTTGATCGGCAGTTTTTTATCACCTTTAGCAATATAAGCGGTATCTGACAACATGTCTTTCCACTGGCTGGTCAAGCGATGCAAACGGCTATACTCACCTGAACCAATAAATGCGGTATCTAATAAGTAGGCGTGTGGCAACTGATGGATAAAAATCGTCACGCGCGGTAGATAATAGGTTTTTTGATGATCGCCTTCTTGTTTGCTAAAGGACTCTAATTCAATTTGTGGCTGTAATCCGTCTGCCGTCACTGCTAGATTCTGCGCTAACGCTTCTAGCCAATTTCGCATTTGCCCTTCATCTTCAATCATTGGTATGCTAAGTTTGCTGGTGATTGCCAACGCATCCAATACGGCGCTTGGATATTTGATTTGTAAACGGTTTTTGATGACTTGAGTTTGGTTATAATCATTGAGCAAGGTTTCTAGCGCTTGCCCGGTTACCGCAGGCGTACCTTCACTCAAATGCAACTGGGTATCGTCAATGGTTGACGACAACAAATAGGCCTTTAACGCTTCATCATCTTTAACATACAATTCTTGGCGACCTTTTTTCACTTTATACAGGGGTGGCTGCGCAATATAAATATGACCACGTTCTAATAGTTCTGGGGTTTGACGGAAAAAGAACGTCAGGAGCAAGGTGCGAATATGTGAACCATCCACGTCCGCATCGGTCATAATGATAATTTTGTGATAGCGTAATTTATCAGGATTGTACTCATCAGGCCCGATGCCTGTACCCAATGCGGTAATCAAGGTACCCACTTCTTGCGACGATAGCATCTTATCAAAACGCGCACGTTCTACGTTTAGAATTTTACCTTTCAGCGGCAAAATCGCCTGCATCTTACGGTTACGCCCTTGTTTGGCAGAACCGCCTGCCGAGTCCCCTTCCACAATATACAGCTCTGACATCGCAGGATCTTTTTCTTGGCAATCAGCAAGTTTGCCTGGCAGACCTGCGATATCAAGTGTCGTTTTACGGCGAGTCATTTCACGAGCTTTACGCGCCGCTTCTCTTGCACGGGCGGCATCGATGATTTTACTAGCAATCCCTTTGGCAGCATTGGGATTTTCAAGCAAGTAAGCGCTAAACTTATCGTGCATGGCTGATTCAACCGCTGGTTTGACTTCACTTGATACTAGTTTGTCTTTGGTTTGGCTTGAGAATTTTGGGTCAGGTACTTTGACAGAAATAATCGCCGTTAGACCTTCCCGCGCATCGTCACCTGTTACCGCAACTTTTTCTTTTTTCATCAAGTTTTCGCTATCCATATAGCTATTTAGACAGCGTGTTAATGCCGAACGAAAACCAGAAAGATGGGTACCGCCATCTTTTTGCGGGATATTGTTGGTAAAGCATAATACTTTTTCGTTGTAGCTATCTGTCCATTGCAATGCCACTTCGACGCTGATACCGTCATTTTCTTCACTGGTAAAATGAAACACGTCATTTAGCCCAGTTTTGCCTGCATTGATGTAATGAACGAACTCAGATAGACCGCCAACGTGCTCAAACTCATGGCGTTTGTCATCGCGCTCATCCGTCAATACGATGCGCACACCCGAGTTTAAAAACGACAATTCGCGTAAGCGCTTGGCGAGAATTTCAAAATCAAAAATCGTGCCTGTAAAAATATCATCGCTTGGATAAAAACGCACTTGTGTGCCTGTTTGCTGGGTGGCTTCAAGCTGCTCAATAGGGGTTACGGGCTCACCATCGGCATACGTTTGGCTATAGTGGTAGCCATCACGCCAGATATCGAGCACCAGTTTTTTTGATAAGGCATTAACCACTGACACACCAACACCGTGCAAACCACCTGATACTTTATAACTGTTGTCGTCAAATTTACCGCCCGCATGCAGGACCGTCATAATAACCTGCGCGGCTGACACCCCTTCTTCTGGGTGAATATCGACAGGAATACCGCGTCCATTGTCTTTGACGCTGACCGATTCATCTTCGTGGATGATGATGTCAATTTGATCACAGTGACCCGCCAAGGCTTCATCAATGGCGTTATCTACCACTTCAAACACCATATGATGCAAACCTGTGCCATCGTCGGTGTCGCCAATGTACATACCAGGGCGTACACGGACGGCTTCTAAGCCACGAAGTACGCGGATACTGTCAGAACCATAAGCTTTATTTTCTTGATGACTTGATTGGGTAATAGATTGTTGTGTCTGATCGGCTACATTCGCAGATGTATCAGTCATGATGACTCCATAAGTTTTGCATGGCAAAAACGTCAGAACATACTCGATTTTATGGTCAAAATCGTTGATTTTTTTCTTAGTTTTTTGGCGAAAAATAAAGGGTTTATTGTAGCAAATTTTAGGGGAAAAGTCACTGAATATCCCTGCTTGTGAGAGGCAAAATAGTGATTTAGCTGGGCTAGAAAAGAGGGAGTTTAAGTTACATCAGTTTGAAAAAATACTTAATCATCTAACCTTAGTCACCTAAAAATGTTATTGGTTTTTATAGGTCGTTTTGAATAGCTTTTGCTTCAAGTGATAATTGTCTAACGCTTCCCTGTTCCACGTGAAACAGTTTTATATTATCCTGCCAAATCTTTTGAATACTCTCTACGATATCTTGGGTAAGACTGGTGACAAACAGCTGTGAATTCACTTGTTTTAAGCCAGTTAATAACAGCATAAGTGCGTCATTATCCAATTCTGCTGTGATATCGTCCACCAATACCAAAGGTACTTTATCGACCTGGTTAAGTAACGGCAACTGCGATAAGCGAAGCGCCATAACTAATAGTTTTTTTTCACCCCGTGACAGCATATCGGTGGCAAGCAATGTCTGCTTGTGCTTATGCCCTGCTGCATCGGTATGCACTAAATCTAGCACAATATTGATATCAGCCCGATGGCATCCCATACGCGTATAGCCAAGCTCAATGTCAGACGCTAAACGATTGGCTAAGGTAATGGCTAAGCCAGCTTCAGTATCAAACCCCGGTGTATAACGCAATCGTAATTTTTCAGCATACTGGGGTAAAAATTTTTGCACTTGCGCCAAAAAATGGGGCTGCCATTGTTCAATGATGTGGGCCCTTGCTTGGTGAATTTTTTCTGCATGTTGGCTTAGCTGATAGTCCCAAGCTGACAGTTCTTGCTGTTGCAGGCTAGTTAATGGGGCGTTGCCAACATTTTGCTTTAATAAGCTATTGCGCTGTTTTAGTAGACGCTGATAAGACAGCCAATTGGGATGAAATGATGGTTCCACGTGAAACCCTAGCCAATCTAACATTTCACGCCTTGCTTGACTACCTTCCTCTAGCTGTGCAAGGCTCACAGGCTCGAGTAATAGTGTGGGTAGCAGCTGCGCAAGTGGGCTTTGGGTGACAAGCGACTGCCCATTGAGTCGCAATTGCGTGGTAGCGTCTTGGGATTTGGCAATAGCGACCGTTTGCTCATGATTGAGCCTAGCAAAAACCGTCGTATCGCTAAAACCATGCTCAATATAATGTCTCGGTTGATGATGGCGAAAACTTTTGCCGCGCGATAATAAATAGATGCTTTCTAATAGCGATGTTTTTCCGCTGCCATTTTGACCCAAGAACACATTACAACTGGTAGGTTGTAATTCAATCGTGTGAAGATTGCGAAAATGATGAATAGCTAATTCAATAATTTGCATGATTTATCTACTTAACTACTCATCACTAAATTGAAAAAAATATGCCCGCTGACTAAATACGCATTGGCATAACCACAAATTCGTGTTTGCTGTCATTGACTTGTTGTACCAATACCGAAGCATTGGCTTGGCTCATATTAAAGTCAATTTCGCCTTGCAGTACATTCAGCACATCTAGTAAATAAGCCACATTGAATGATATCTCTAATGGCTCACCTTGATATTTAACCTCAAGCTGCTCACTGGCTTCATCTTGCTCAGCATTACTAGCACGTACCATCAAATTGTTATCACCTGAAAAATCAAAAATCACGCCACGCGATTTCTCGTTACTCAAAATAGCCACGCGGCGAAGCACGTTCGCCAGCTGCTCTTGGCTGATACGGGCAAGTTTGTTGGTTGACGACGGCATGACGCGGCGATAATCGGGAAACTTACCATCAATCAGGCGTGCGGTAAAAGCCACCATGATGGCATTTTTTAGCTGACCTGTGCTATCGACTTCCCCAAAGGGTAGTAAGACTTGTAAAAATTCACGACCGACATTGAGTGTTATTTTATTGTCTTGATTCGGTAGCATGCGTTTAAGCTCTGCTAACAAACGCTGTAATTCAAGTACGGCTTTTCTTGGTAAAATTGCAGCAAGAGCCACACTATCATCACACGCTATCACCGTACGAGCCAATGCCAAGCGGTGACCATCGGTTGATACCGTTGCCAATTGCCGCTCTTTGACTTCAAACAGCATACCGGTAAGATAATAACGCACATCTTGCACCGCCATCGCAAAATGCGTTTTATCGAGCAAATCGACTAGGTCTTCACGGCCCAATTGGATAGGCGTGACTTGCTCGGGCTCACCCAATAGGGGAAAGTCTTGGGCAGGCAAGGTGCTGAGTTTAAAACGACTACTACCGCAGACAATTAAACACTGATTGTCGTTAGCGACAGTGATAGAGACCGGTAAACCGTCGGGCAATAATTTTACGATATCTTTGAATTTGTTGGCAGGAACGGTGATTTCACCTGGTTGTTTGCACGCCGATGCTGGCAAATTAAGGGTGGCTTGTAATTCAAGCTCCAAATCTGACGCTACCATCACCAATTGAGAGTCGGTTAACGCCAATTTCATATTTCCCAAAATCACCATGTTATGGCGTTTGTCAGCGGCTTTTGAAATTAAATTAATCGCTTGTAGTAACAAATCGCGAGAGATTACTAATTGCATGGCACCGCCTCAAATCAAAATGAATGGTTTAACAAATGGAAAAATTACAATCTATTATACGGGGTAATTGACTAAAAATCTTTTTAATCGAGTTAACAAAATACTAGGTCTGTAACATTAATTTTAATGAGCGATAATCCTTATCAAACATCAGATCGCTGACACAAAGTTCTTGAACTTTCTCACAGGCGTGCATCACCGTGGTATGGTCGCGACCGCCAAATGATTGACCAATTTCTGTAAAGCTGTTGTTGGTTAGTTCACGTGCTAAACTCATAGCCACTTGCCGCGGACGAGCGATATGACGTAAACGCTTTTTACCCATTAAGTCTTTGACTGAGATATCATAAAACTCAGCAACAACTTTACGAATATTATCCATACTGACCGCTTGTACACGCATGGCAATCAAATCTTTTAACGCCATTTGTACCAACTCTAGATGGATAGGCTGATTGAGCAAACGAGAAATAGCTAGAACTTTGTTGAGCGCGCCTTCCAATTCTCGCACATTGGCGATGATATGCTGAGCGATAAAAATAGCGCACTCTTTTGGTAACATCACCTCTTGCGCCTTGGATTTTTTTTGCAAAATTTGAATACGGGTTTCTAGCTCTGGCGGCTCTAACGCCACGGCCACCCCCCAAGCTAGACGTGACTTTAAACGCTCGTCAAAATCAGTGAGGGCACTCGGGTGTTTATCGGATGCCAAAATCACCTGTTTATTTTTGCTCATAAAGTCATTGAGCAATAGCAAAAACTGCTCGCTACTTTTTTGCTTGCCGGCAATCACATGAATATCATCAATAATCAACAAATCGGCTTTTTTAATTTTATCTTTGAACTCATCGATTTTTTGTGTTCTTAATGAATGCACCAGCTGGTTGACAAACTTATCGGACGTAAAGTAATAAAAACTTTTGCCTTGCTTTAAAATCTCATGGGCAATTGCTTGCATCAAATGGGTTTTTCCCAAACCTGTCGCACCATAAATAAACAGCGGATTATTTTTAGATTGACCCAAGTTGTTGGCAGTCTCTCGGCAAATACTATAAGCAATTTGATTGGATTTTGCGGTTACGAACTGGTCAAACGTAAAATGCGGATCGATATACTGAAAGGAGCGTTGCTGCTCAGTTTTTACCAGTGTCACTTTTTTCTCACCAAACTCTTGTGTACTAACAGCGTCGGTGATTGCGTTACCCTTATCAATTTGAATTTGCACCTGAATCGATAAGGTTGGCTCAAGCTGTTGTAAAATCGTTTGAATTTGACTTAAATGATTTTTTTCAACATAACTGGCAAAGTACTGGTTAGGTACATTGACAACCATCGTGTTATTATGCATCGAGGCGGATAATGGGCGAATCCACATGGTAAAAATATTATCAGGTACTTGATATTTTAATTCGTCAACGCACTTAAGCCATAATGCATCAGCCATAACTTTGCTTTCCTAATCCAAGCATCTTCAAAATTGGTGTAATGTATCATAAAACAGCGATTTTACAAATAAAATTATTGTGGATAACAATGTGGATATAATTGTTGATAAGTAAAAACAGGAAATTACTAACAAGCTATCAACGGTTTATATACATACTTATCAACATTGCAAATATTTGTTTTTTATGATTTTTATTTAAATATCCACAGAAATAGACCTGCTTAATAATAATAAATAATACTTATTAAATATATAATAATAAAATAATTTTTTGTGGATAACTTTTTATTGAATGGTATTTGTTATACAAAAATGTTATTTTAAATAAACAAAATAATTGATTGTGTCTGTGATTTAAAGAAAGAAATTAACCAATAGTCTTAGTTATCCTTGACCTATTGGTTAAAATTAAGGATAATACTAGATTAACTGTTTTGAAATTTTGTATTTTAACCGCTATCGGTTAAATATCACGTAAATTTAGCCAAGGTGAATCGCATGAAACGCACTTTCCAACCAAGCGTAATCAAACGTAAACGTACTCACGGTTTCCGTGCTCGTATGGCTACTAAGAATGGCCGTCAAGTTTTAGCTCGTCGTCGCGCTAAAGGCCGTCATCGTTTAACGGTGTAATGTCTATTTCTTAACTTGATTTAATGATAATGTTGACATTAAAACAGGTTATAGTAAAAAGCGATATACTTCTTATATCGCTTTTTTTATTGTTATCCTAGAAGTCCGTTCGTGACCTACGCTTAGCGTACTCCCCTACTCTATTATTTCAGCCTGTTTTTACCCTATCCATCAAATCTTGCTAGCTTCTTTTTGATAGCTTTTAATGGTGCCTTGGTATTGATTTGGACTTATCCTCATGACTGCAGACAAACCTTTTAAATTTGATAAATCACAGCGGTTGCTAACGCCCAAAGATTTTAAAGCGATGTCGGGTCGTCATACCAAAACTGGTGAAGATCAGTCACAGCATGTTGTCGTTTTTAAAATTCATCAGCCTAATCTGTTGTTATTCGTCAAAGTGGTTTTAGCCGATACCCAAAAACAAACATTAGTAAATCGGTTGGGTCTTGCGATTACTAAAAAGAAAGTCAAACGTGCCCATGAACGAAATCGTATTAAGCGATTAACGCGAGAGTATTTTCGGTTACATCAGCACCAGCTAAATGCCCAAGTTGATATTTTATTAACTATCAAGCAGTTTTCCGATGATATGCAAAATCAAGCAATTGTCCAGCAATTAGCGATGGGCTTTAACTTAATCAATGATAAGATTGGAAAGTTGAAGCGGAATTAATTTTAGCGGCAGTTCGTAATATCTTTACTCAAATGAAGGTGATAAAAAATCTGGGTTTAATCCATGGATAAATTATTAGCAAAATTTTTGCTGTTGATGATTATATTTTATCAGCGTTTGATTAGTCCCTGGTTGGCACCTCGTTGCCGCTTTTATCCAACGTGTTCTAGTTATGGTTTAGAGGCGGTAAAATTACATGGCGGGTACCAGGGTGGATTATTAACAGCCAAGCGTATCGCACGTTGTCATCCTTGGGGTGGGCATGGCATTGATTTTGTCCCTAAGCCATTATATCGCTACCGTTATCATTATATTGACACATTGCCGTCTTACTTTTTGGTATATGCTTATCACTATCATTAATTGATGTGGCTAATTAAATTATAAAAACTTGTTGCGAGTCTCAAATAGCGTAATTGAGTCAACTATTTATGGAATATCTTTTTTAACTTTTTTTTAGTAGAATGTCTTCTATTTTTTAATTGTTTTTCCTTTATTAGCAACTAGTGATTTCAAGCAATATCATTAGATAGGATAGCTATATATGCAAAAAATTTTACGGACATTGATTATTATCGCAATGTTAATTACGGGTTATTTGCTGATTCTGGCATGGCGGGATGATTATACCAATGTAAATAAACCCGTGGCGATAACCCCAACAACCACAGCGGTCAGTAGCAATGATGTGCCAGTGGCGGGGACTTCAAGTACGCCAACGGGCGATGTTCCAACCGCAACAGCAACCACGTCAACCCCAGCTGCTACTACCCAGCAAACGGGCGCACAGCTCATTAGTGTGATGACGGATAAATACGATATTCGTATTAATCCAGTCGGTGGCGATGTGGTGTACGCCGCGCTTCGAGAGCAGACTCAAACATTAGATAGCAAACAGCCATTTGTACTCCTTCAAGAAGATAGTAATCGCGTATATGTGGCTCAGTCAGGGTTGATTGGCGCCAATGGTATTGATAATAGCAATGGTCGTGCGACTTTTACCGCGCCTAGCAACCAATTTGTCATGCAGCCCAATCAAGCCGAATTGGTCGTTCCTTTAACTTATCAAAAAGATGGTGTAACTATCATCAAATCGTATAAGTTTACCAAAGGTCAATATCCTATCAACGTTAGCTATAACATCACCAATAACGGTACGCAGCCTTGGCAAGGACAAATGTATGCGCAGTTAAAACGTGATAATAGCGAAGACCCAGGTAAAGGTGACAAAGGCGCAATTAGCCTATCGACTTACCTAGGGGGCGCATGGGGCACACCAGATCAGCCTTACAATAAACTCAAGTTTGGTAATTTTAATGATGGGTTAAAAGCCAGCAGTGATAAAGGCTGGATTGGTATGGTACAGCATTATTTTGTCACCGCTTGGATGCCAAAGGATTACACAGCAAATTTTTATAGCCGTGAAGCTGGCAAAGATCACATCATCGGGTTTACTAGTAACCCTGTGTCAGTTGCTCCCAACAAACAAGTGACATTAACGTCTGCCTTGTATGCCGGTCCAAAAATTCAAACCAACTTAAAACCTTTGGCAGAGGGGTTAGATAAAACTGTTGATTACGGTATTTTATGGCCGATTTCAAAAGTGCTATTTTGGATTTTGGATAATGTGCATAAAGTATTGGGCAACTGGGGTTGGTCAATTATTGTACTCACTTTATTGGTTAAAATCGCATTGATGCCAATTGCCAATAAAAGCTATCACTCGATGGCAAAAATGCGCGCAGTTGCCCCAAGGTTGCAAGCCTTAAAAGAAGAATATGGTGATGACCGTATGCGTATGTCACAAGAGATGATGCGCATCTACAAAGAAGAAAAAGTCAACCCGATGGCAGGTTGTTTACCGGTATTGCTGCAAATGCCGATTTTCCTGGCGTTGTATTGGGTACTGGTCGAATCGGTCCAATTACGCCATGCCCCTTGGGTTGGTTGGATTCGTGACTTATCATCTATGGATCCATTGTTTATCTTGCCACTGATTATGGGCGCGGCGATGTTTTTCCAGCAGATGCTAAACCCACAGCCGCAAGATCCTATGCAAGCCCGTGTGATGAAATTTATGCCGATTATTTTCACCGTGTTTATGCTATTTTTCCCAGCGGGTCTAGTGCTTTATTGGACAGTCAACAACTTGTTTAGTATGGCGCAGCAATACTTTATCAATAAAAAAGTTGAGCGTGAGCAAGCAGCAAAAGAGGCAGCACGCAACGTAGTCTAAATTCATCAATCAGTAAGTTAACCGCCCTTTAAACCGTTGTTTAAAGGGTTTTTTTGGCAAAAAATAATCATGTTGTAATCAGTGAGCGGATGTTAAAATATCAGCATTAAGTCAATGCCGACTACCCAAAATGTTAGATTGTAAAAAATTATGTTAAATAACTCTCAAACAGCGCTTACTTCAACGATTGCCGCCATTGCAACACCAATCGGTCGTGGCGGGGTTGGTGTGATACGCTTATCAGGTCCAAACAGTTACCAAATTGCCTTGGCGTTAACCGGTCGTCAAGCTTTCAAACCGCGATTTGCCCATTTTTGCCGATTTTATGATAGTGATGATACGGTGATTGATGAGGGATTGGTGTTATATTTCCCTGCCCCCCATTCTTTTACCGGTGAAGATGTGATTGAGTTGCAAGGTCACGGTGGCATGATTTTGCAGCAGCAGCTTTTGACCCGTGTGTTTGAATTGGGTGCAAATCAAGCGGTAGCGGGCGAGTTTTCGGCACGGGCTTTTGATAATGATAAGCTTGATTTGGTACAAGCAGAAGCGATTGCTGATGCCATTGATGCCACCAGTGTGGCTGCCGCAAAAAGTGCCATGCGCTCATTGACCGGTGAGTTTTCACAAAAAATTAATGCGCTGCTTGAGCAGTTAATTCAGCTACGGCTGTATGTTGAAGCCGCTATTGATTTCCCAGATGAAGAAGGGGTTGATTTTTTGGCAGATGAACATATCGCCAAACAATTACGCCAAGTTTGTGAACAACTAAACACTGTGTTAGCCACTGCCAAACAAGGGCAGCTGCTGCGAGATGGTGTCTCAGTTGTGATTGCCGGGCGACCCAATGCGGGAAAATCTAGCTTGCTCAATCGCTTAGCAGGGCAAGAGCGTGCCATTGTGACCGATATTGCAGGAACAACGCGCGACATCCTACAAGAAACCATTGTGTTAAACGGGCTAACGCTGAATTTGACCGATACTGCTGGGCTGCGCCAAACCGATGATATTGTGGAACAGGCGGGCATTGAGCGAGCACGACAAGCCATCACCCAAGCTGATTTACTGCTTATGGTGTATGATGCGCACCGTGAGCATGAGCCGTTACGATTGGCGACCGAATTATTTGGTAGTTTACCTAATGCCAATTCGATATTAATGATTGCCAACAAAATTGATTTATCCGACAATCACCAAAATTTGCCCAAGCAATTTCAATCACAAGAGCAGATTTACCACCCCGTCTATGTGTCTTGTAAATATGATACCGGGCTTGAGGAATTGGTCAATCAAATCTGTGATAAAGTCGGTTTTCATCCCCCTGAAAACAGCTTGATTGCACGAACACGCCATCTTGATGCGCTGCGCCGTACCCAAATGGCGCTGCATGAAGCCGATGAGCAACTGCATTTATTTCATGCCGGTGAATTGGTGGCGGAAAGCCTACGCCAAGCACAGATTAGCCTCAACGAAATCACCGGTGAATTTACCGCCGATGATTTATTGGGCAAGATTTTTGGCAGTTTTTGTATTGGTAAATAACGTAATAGGTTTAAACTTAGCTAGGAAATCGCATGCACTGTCCATTTTGTAATGCTGAAGATACTAAAGTCATTGATTCAAGACTCGCGGCAGAAGGTGCGCAAGTACGACGTCGTCGTCAGTGTGCCGCGTGCCAAGAGCGATTTACCACCTTTGAAATTATCGAAGCGGTCATGCCTCGTATCATCAAATCCAATGGTCGTATTGAGCCCTATGATGGGCAAAAACTGCGTCGCTCAGTGCAGCTACCATTACAAAAACGTCCAATATCGACTGACAACATTGAAGCTATGATTAGCCGGATTGAAAAACAGCTCAGGCAGCTCGGTGAACGTGAGGTGCCAAGTAAAATTTTAGGTGAAATCGTCATGAAAGAGTTGAGCCAAATTGATGATGTCGCCTACGTTCGATTTGCTAGCGTGTATCGAGATTTTCAAGATATTGAAGCGTTTAAACACATGGTGTCAAACCTCACCACGGACACCAACAAACAAGAAATCAATCAACGTATCGAAGATTTGACTCACCCACACAAGCTCAAACATCTACAATCCTAAGTTTTATTATGACGGCAACTTTATCCCCTGCTGAGCGCTATCAGCACCAATACTACATGTCACGCGCTATTGAGCTGGCTAAAAAAGGACGTTTCACCACCCGTCCCAATCCTAGTGTCGGCTGCGTCATTGTCAAAGATAATCAAATCATTGGCGAAGGTTTTCACTATCAAGCAGGACAACCCCACGCCGAAGTGTTTGCCCTTCGACAAGCGTATGAGCATGATGCCAAGCAATTGCAAGGGGCAACAGCATATGTCACCCTTGAGCCTTGTAGCCATCATGGACGTACCCCGCCCTGTGCTGATGCGCTAATCCAAGCGGGTATTAGCCGTGTGGTGATTGCTGTTGTCGATCCTAATCCTAAAGTT
This sequence comes from Moraxella sp. CTOTU48268, assembly GCF_032069585.1. NCBI lineage: Bacteria > Pseudomonadati > Pseudomonadota > Gammaproteobacteria > Moraxellales > Moraxellaceae > Moraxella > Moraxella sp. CTOTU48268. Next base: position 10,423 of record NZ_DAMALV010000027.1, on the reverse strand, counting down.
GATGGTGGTGGTATTGCCAAACTGCAGCAGGCAGGTATCGAAGTCATTACCGGTATTTGTGAGCAAGCGGCTTATCAATTAAATGAAGGCTTTTTTAAGGTCATGCGTGGCGGCTTGCCTTTTGTGCGCTTAAAGATAGCGACAAGTCTGGATGGACGCACCGCGATGGCAAATGGTGAGTCAAAATGGATAACCAGCGACCAATCACGCGAGGATGTACAGCGTTTACGAGCGCAGGCAGGGGCGATTATCACGGGTAGCGAAACCATTCTGCAAGACCATCCTGCGCTAAATATCCGTAGTCAGCAATTAGGGGTAAATTTAGACGATATGCCCCAGCCGTTATTGGTAGTGCTTGACCGTCGTCAACGCATCCAAATGACGGATGCATGGTACCAAAGTCAAATCATCCATCGTCCCGTTTTGCTTATCCAAGACGCAACTATGAGTTTAACCACACTACTCAACACTTTAAAAGACAATTACCAAATTAACGATGTGCTAGTTGAAGCAGGTGCGACGGTCGCTGCTAGTTTCTTACAACAAGGTCTAGTGGATGAATTAGTCGTGTACCAAGCGCCATGCTTTTTGGGTAACAGTGCTAAGCCCATGATTAACTTTAATGCACAGCATATCCACCAGCAAATTATCGCTTCGTTAGTTTCACATGAAACAATGGCGACTGATATCAAATTAACCTTTCGTTTTGATAAGTAAATACACATAATGGGTTGGATAAATCTCGCTGAAAATAAATAGTTAAATTATTATATTTTTCGCTTTTTAAAACTTATCCACATTGTTAGCTAAATTTAATGAAAGCGTTAAAAGTAGATTTTCTTTGTGGATAAGTGTTTCACATGAAACAGTCATTAAAGCTATGTTTTACTGCAATACTAGACTATAAGCGGTGTTTCACATGAAACATAGCACAAAACACCCGTAATCTATCACAATTAAGACCAGTGGATAACTAGAGAAATAAGGTCATAAGTAGTCTATGAGGGTAAGTTATCCACCAAAAGCTACCTCTATCATTTTAATTTTTTGAACGCTTTATGTTCGATTTGAATTAGAGTTTATCGCTGATTATAATTTAATTATTCTAAATAATATTTTATATTTGTGATAGTGGTAAAAGTACATTAAAATGCATTAATGTCATAAATAACTAGGATAAACAATGTTCACAGGTATTATTGAAGCCACTGGAAAAATCGTTGCGATTACGCCAACACGGGGTGATGTACGCTTAAAAGTTCAATCTGACTATTTGGACTTTGCTGATGTCAAATTGGGCGACTCGATTGCAAGTAACGGGATTTGTCTCACTGTTGTAGAACAAGGTAAAGACTGGTACGCCGTCGATGTTTCACGTGAAACACTCAATAAAACAGCGATGCAACAATGGCAAGTTGGCGATGTAGTAAACCTTGAAAAAGCCATGTTGCCTACCACACGATTTGGCGGACACATTGTCACCGGTCATGTTGATACCACGGGTACGGTTAAACTGATAAAAAATGATTCGCGCTCGATTTACATAGAGATTGAGATTCCAAGCGAGTTTACCAAATATGTCGCTACCAAGGGTTCTGTAACGGTCGATGGTATTAGCCTGACCAGTAATTTGGTAGAAGGTAATGTGGTTAGTTTAAATATCATCCCGCATACAGCGCAGGTCACCAATATAGGCAGGCATTGGAAAGTGGCAACAAAAGTCAACATCGAGGTGGATGTGGTAGCCAGATATTTAGAAAAGCTTCTTGTATCAACACCCGACAACATGTCAAATTCTAACCATGAAGGCATTACTTTAAATTTCCTACAACAAAATGGATTTAGCAAATAACACCGATAATATCCCTACTAAACCTTTAGCTGAACAAAAATCGTTAAATCTGGTGGTTTTGGCGGTAAACAGGATGCCTTACTGTAGTGCCTACAAAGGTCAGCAATTGACGAAAATTTTTGAATATAGTGCAAAATTGAACTTCTTTTTTCTCAAAAAAAGTGTGACAATAACTCAATCAAGTCAATCTGTAATGACACCTATTGAAACATGAGGTTAAGGTTAAAGGGAGTTTAAAATGGACACGCTACTATCAAATAATTTTTTTAACCGTGCTATCATGTTAACACTGTTAGCGACTTCATTAACCGCTTGTGGTGGCGGCGGGGAAAGCGGTAACAGTGGTAGTTCATCAACCCCGTCATCACCTACTTCGCCAACCCCTATTCCTACACCTACATCTCCTCCTACAAATAGTGCAGTAGAATTGGCTGCGATGAAGTTATTGAATGAAAATCGTAGTCAGTGTGGTTTTGGTAGCCTAACAGCCAATCAAAATCTTAACCTTACCGCAATGAATCATGCCAACTATATGGCATCGGTAACTCAAACAAATAAACAGCCATTTGCAAGTCACGAAGAGCAAGCTGAAACGGGTTTATTAGATACAGGGATTACCAATTCCTATTATTCAGGTATTGATTTAGCCATTAGACTAAATCCCTCTACCTTGGGTAAAAATGCCGTTAGTACTCATTACGCTTCTCAAGCAGAAGGTGAGAATATTTCGTTATCAAACTTCTCCACTAAGGATAGTAGTTATACGGTAAATGACACTGCCACAGTCGAAGCCATGTTATATAATTTATTTGCTGCCCCTTATCACCTGCGCAGTTTAGTTTATCCGCAATTTACTGAGGTAGGATTAAGCTATCAATTAGTCAAATGGACCGCCAATAATGGAATTAACCATACGAGTCTATTGGAAATCGTATCTGCGTTACCTTCCAGCCAAAAATATATAGAAAATACCAAGCTTTTGAATTTCCCTTGTGATGGAGTTACTACTGACTATAAACTCACAGATGAAACCCCAAATCCATTTGGTACAGCCCGAAATTTAAAAGACCAGCCGACTGGTCAACCTGTATATGTGTTAGCACCTTTTGATGAAACTATTGCCGAGGCGACAGCCACAATAACGCAAAATGGTACATCGGTAGGCATGGTACATACGCTCACAAGCCTCTCTGACCCCAATAAACTATTAAACAAAAATGAAGTCATCTTCATCCCAGATTTACCGCTTAAACCCAATACAGGCTACCAAGTCAGTTACCAACTAGTTTATAATGATGGACAAAAAACCACCAACCAATTTACTTTTAAAACTCGACCCTAATAACGTTTTGCTTCAAACAAAAAAAGACCAAGTTAACCTGGTCTTTTTTTATTGTCTCAGACCATGTAATGATTGATGGCTTCGATGAGTTTTTGCTTGTTGATAGGTTTGGTCAAAAAACTGTCCATCCCCGCTTCTAAACAGATATTCCTATCATCATCAGAATCGTTGGCGGTTAAGGCAACAATCGGCACACTATCTTTATTGAGGCGAATAATACGCGTCGCTTCAATACCATCTAGAATTGGCATGCGACAGTCCATCAACACAAGTCCGATTTGCTGACGATTTTCACTGAGTAACTTAACTGCTTGCTCGCCATCGGATGCTACAAGATAGCGATAACCCAAGGCTTCCAAATGCTTTTTGGCAATTTTTTGATTAACCGGGTTGTCTTCTGCTATCAATATCAATTTTTGGCTAGAAGAATGCGCATCGTTTGGGCTCTCAAGATTGGTGTGACCCTCATCAACCACTTGAATTGGTCCATCCAATAACAGATTAGAATTATTAACGGGTGGCGTTGCGGATGCTACGCTAACGCTAGAATTAGAGGGATTGGGGTACTGCTGCAAAAATTGCTTAAAGGCCAGTTGTACGGGCAGATGGGTATTGGTTTTTTCTTTTTTGATTTTTAACTCATATAGATGATTCACCTCAGCAATCAACAGGCTTAAAGACGCAGGTTTTTGCAAATACCCATCAAATTGTAATTGCAGCTCGGGTGGCAGAGTTTTAGGTGATTCAATACTTAAAATAATTTTAATCGCATCATTATAAAAATGAATATTATTTAATAAATGGTTGTTGGCTTTGAGTGCTGCATCATCAATCACAAAGACAGGAACCAAGCCTTGCAAGTTAAGGTTATTAATCGTATTGATAACGGTTTCATCAATAGTTGTGAAGATATGGTGCGATAATTCCACATAACTTAAAACTTTATTCGCTCGCTCAAAGATAGAAAATGGCGAGATAAGAATGAGTGTTACCCTTAAATTCCTGGTTTTATGTTGGTAAACAGGTTGCAGACTAAACTTTGGAATCGGTAAAAATAGTTGGAATTCACTGCCTTGACCAAATTGACTTTCTAAATGAATAAAGCCACCCAATAAATGTGAAAAACTATTGGAAATAGCTAAACCAAGTCCTGTACCGCCAAACTGCCGACTAATGGAATCATTGGCTTGTTCAAAGTAGGAAAATAATTTTTGTTGGTCTTTTTCGCTAATACCTAAACCGGTATCTTTTACCGTTATTTTTAACCAATCTTTGCTGACAGTCATATTTTGGCTGGTTTTAGCCGCGATTAATGGGTGACGGCTATCGGTTTTATCAACCGTGATAGCCACGTAGCCCTCTTTGGTAAATTTTACCGCATTGGTCAATAAGTTTAAAATAATTTGGCGTAATTTGCCCTCATCACAATCAATAAAACGTGGGGTAAATGGGTCCACAAAAATATACAGACTAATTTTTTGGCGTCGGGCGTTACCAACCATCAGTCCAGTGGTTTGGCGTAGTAACTGCAAGAGATCAATAGACGTGACATTGGTTTGTAGCCTGCCTGCGTCTAATTTGGCCACATCAAGCATATCATTGAGCAGTTGAATCATAGTATAGCTAGATTGTTGTAGGGTTGCGATGGTTTCTTGTTGCTCGCTATTAAACTGTGCTTTATCTTCAGCAAGTAGATCTATCATGCCGACTAGACCACTGAGTGGAGTACGCAATTCATGCCCCACTACCGCCCACATTTTATTAAAATTGGTTAGTTTATCAGTAGTAAATTTATCCTCGACCCACGCTTTTTGCAGCTTATCGTGATAATCGGTGGTATCTTGTAAGCCACAGCTATAACCTTGTAATTGACCAAAACGGTTATAATACGGGGTAATACGTAAATCAAAATACAGATTTCGCTGTAGATTGGTCACGGGTAAGGTCGCATAAGTCTGAATATTCTCGAGCGAATTTAGTAACTGCTGCGTGGTTTTATTGGCACCGGTGATAAAGTCACTGAGAATATACATCGACCCCGGTTGAAACGGGGTATAAAACACTTGTGAAAATTTATGATTAAAGTATACAATCCGACCATTTCTGCTCATGATAAACAGCAAAATTGGTGAAGTATCAATCAAAATATTTTGTCGATAGGTTAACTCGCGAACCTTATCATAATATTGCCCCATCTTATAAGCATATCGGTTAAATAGCTGAGCCAAATACAGCGGTTCAGGGTGGTTACGAAACTCATGAAGCTTGGCAGGCTGATAACCTTCACTAATTTGCAATTGCAAATTTTGGGCATAATCGAGAAATTTATACCAAACCTCGTAACTCTTTCGTAGCTGAATCATCACATATAAAAATAGGCAAAGCCCTAGTAGCAGTGGCAGCAAATAGATAGGGTTGGCAAAATTACGCCAAAGTGGCAAATATTGTACTTTAACGTATAAGCGGTAACCCGCTGCCAGATTCTGCCAAACTTCAAAGCCATGAATATCATAAAACATTTTATTGCTTTGTTTATTAGATAGCGTCCAATTGGGTAAGGGGACAGAAAAATCGTCATGGTTGTTTTTGACAACGGTAGTAGCACCCGTCGGCTCAACGATAATCAACTGATAATTTTTAATCGCCGCATGGTGATCTAAAGTGACTTGGCTCCAATCGTACTCATGATGGCTAATTTTATGATTGAGTTTATCAACCAGCTCAACGAGGCAACTTTCACCGAGCTGCTGTTGCTGCTGCAACGCATAAAAACCTAGCAACCCATAACCTGCCACTATCAGTATCAGTTCGATAGCCACTAAGGTTACGATGAGTCGCCGAGCTGCCGGGCGATTGTAGAGAGAAAACTGGTTTGACACAGCGTGATATACCCAATAGAGAAAACGGTCAATGAAGGTAAAAGAAAAAAACCCATCATCACAATGCTAGATTTAAGTATTGTGCCAATTCATATTATAATAGCAGAAATTTATTGTATTTAAGACGAAATTTATCATGTCTCAAACCCCGCTTAGGGTCGTATTTGCTGGTACGCCCGAATTTGCTAAAGTCGCCTTACAAGCACTCATCGGTCACCAAAAAGCCCTTAATATTGACATTGTGGCAGTCTATACACAACCTGACCGCAAATCTGGTCGTGGGCAAAAAATTAGCGCATCGCCCGTGAAAGCACTTGCCTTAGCAAATAACATTGCTGTGGAACAACCCGAAAGTTTTAGCTTAAAATCAGCCGATGGCAATGTTTCACGTGAAACACTCAAAAAATATCGACCCGACGTGATGATAGTGGCGGCTTATGGATTGATTTTACCACTTGGCGTGCTACATATCCCAAAATTTGGCTGTATCAATATTCATGGCTCATTATTGCCACGCTGGCGCGGTGCAGCGCCCATTCAACGTGCGATTTTAGCAGGTGACGACACTACAGGTATTACCATTATGCAAATGGCGCAGGGACTCGATACGGGCGATATGCTGTATAAAGTAGCGTGCCCAATCACTGACACAGATACCACCCAACTATTGCATGATAAATTAGCCAAATTAGGCGGTGAAGCCATTGTGACGGTGCTGTCTGATTTAGAAAACTATCAACAAAAAGCCGAAAAACAAGACGACGCTTTGGCTAATTATGCCGAGAAAATTACCACAGCAGAGGGTGAAATTAACTGGCAAAATGATGCTATCAGTATTCAACGTCAAATCCGTGCGTTAAATGCCTTTACCTATCTTGATGAACATAAAGACCCCAATCAGCGTATCAAAATAATAGAAGCAGCGCCCATTAAATTCGACCAACAAACCCATGAACCTGCAGGTAAAATCGTCAGTGTGGGTCGTAACGCGATTTTGGTCGCCTGTGGCAAAAACGCGACCAACCACCAACATCATGGGGCACAACATCTGATTAATATCACCCAAATGCAGTGGCCAGGTGGTAAGCCGTTAACCGCTGAGCAAATTGCCAATGGAGATAAACTCAACGATGGTGATATTTTTCACTCATAACCAATTAGGCACATCATGACCCAATTACATTCTCAGCTCAATACTCGCGCCAAAGTTGTCGCCACCCTCGAGCGTATCCAACAAGGCGAGTCATTATCTAGCTTGCTTGACCCACTACTCAACCAAGTGAGCGAAAAAGACAAAGGCTTTGCCCATGAATTATTGCTTGGCACACTGCGTCAATGGTGGGCACTCGCTCGTATTGGTGAAAGCTTGATTGAGCATGAAGTCACTGACAAAGGCGTATGGGCAGCTCTCAATATCGGACTGTACCAACTACTGTATATGGACACGCCAGATTACGCGGCGATTGGTGAAACGGTCGAAGCAGTCAAACAACTGGATAAAGGTTACGGTGCTGGACTCATCAATGCCATACTGCGAAAGGTGCAAAAAAACCCTGCCAAATTTGCCAAAAAAATTGAGAAAAATCACAGTCTACCTAATTGGCTTGCCAAACAGCTCAAACAGGATTGGGGTGAATACTATGCCGAGCTTGGACAAGCGCTTCGCCAACCTGCGCCCATATTCTTACGCGTCAATCGCAAATTTTGCAATGTAGAGGATTATGCCGATGTATTAACCCAACAAGGTATCGGTTTCGCCCTAGTGTCAATTGGCTTTGAGGAGGTGCAAACCATTCAACTCACTGACGCTATAAGAATCACCGATTTGCCTAAATTTGCCGAAGGATGGGTCAGTGTGCAAGACAAACATGCCCAGTTATCAGCGCATATTTTGACAAGCCTCGCCTTGGATAAATCTTTGACGGTACTAGATGCTTGCACTGCGCCCGGGGGTAAACTGGCGCATTTATTGGAGCTTGAGCAGTCAAAAACGTTTCACGTGAAACATCAAAATATTGCGCATGTAATCGCTTTGGACAACGATAAAAAACGTTTACAACGGGTGAGCCAAAACCTTGAGCGTTTGCAGTTAAAGCAAGAAAATGTACAATTGGTATGTGAGGATGCTACAACGTTTCAAGCCGATACCCAATTTGATGTGATAGTGCTTGATGCACCTTGTACCGCAACGGGTGTGATTCGCCGCCATCCTGATATCGGACTGCTACGCACCGAACAAGATGTAGAGCAAACTGCCGCGTTACAAGCCAATATTTTAGCCAACTGTTGGCATAATTTAGCCGATAACGGCTATCTACTCTATATCACTTGCTCGATGTTAAAAGCAGAGAATGAAGACCAACTACAAGCGTTTTTAGCCACACACAAAGCGGCGCAAATCGTGGATTTTAGCCTTAATTTATCCAACCAAATCAAACAGGACATCGGTTATCAATGCTTGCCGCTTCATCAAAACGATGGCGATGGCTTTTATTATGCCTTACTGCAAAAACGTGGGTAAAAATTGGCATTCATCGCAATGCTAGGTTTATGCTAAACTGCATCAAATTGATTAAATGGAAGAAAAAATGAACTATATCAGCACCCGTGGCAAAACGGCCCCTATGCAATTTAGTGATGTGTTACTGATGGGGCTTGCCCCAGACGGCGGCTTAATGCTACCTGAAGAATACCCACAAATTGATGAAGTAACCCTCACCCAATGGCGCACTTTAAGCTATCCTGAGCTTGCGTTTGAAATCATGCAATTATTCGCCACCGATATCCCAAAAGACGACTTAAAAACACTGATTGATAAAACTTACACCGTACAAGCATTTGGCAATCCCGATATCACCCCTGTTCGTACACTCAAAGATGGCATCAAAATCATCGAGTTATCAAACGGTCCTACACTGGCATTTAAAGACATCGCCATGCAATTTTTGGGCAATGCTTTTGAATATGTGTTAAAGAAAAAAAATGAGCGTCTGACCATCATCGGTGCGACATCAGGCGATACAGGCTCAGCTGCTGAATATGCGTTGCGTGGCAAAGACAATATCGAAGTGTTCATGATGTCGCCACATGGCAAAATGAGTGAATTCCAGCGCGCACAAATGTATAGCCTAGACGACAAAAATATCCATAACATCGCCATCAAAGGTATGTTCGATGACTGCCAAGACATCGTAAAAGCCCTGCAGCAAGATGCCGAATTTAAAGCCAAATACAGCCTTGGGACTGTCAACTCCATTAACTGGGGTCGTATCCTCGCGCAAATCGTCTACTATTTTAAAGGTTATTTTGCCAGCACCACCGACAACAGCCAAAAGGTCAGTTTCTGCGTGCCATCGGGTAACTTTGGTAATATCTGCGCGGGACATATTGCCCGTGAAATGGGATTACCCATCGAGCGTTTAATCGTTGCCACCAATGAAAACGACGTTCTGCACGACTTTTTCACGACCGGTAAATATAGCCCCCGTACCGCTGACAAGACTTATGTGACATCAAGTCCATCGATGGATATTTCAAAAGCGTCAAATTTTGAGCGTTTTGTGTACCTACTCGCCGAGAAAAATGGCGAAACAATTAATACACTTTGGCAGGATGTCAACGTAGGTAAAGGCTTTGATATGTCGGATTTGATGGCGAACATTAATGGCAAATATGGCTTTGCATCGGGTAAATCAACGCATGCCGACCGTATAGCCACGATCAAACAAGTGTATGCCGAAGACAATCAGTTAATTGACCCGCACACCGCTGATGGGATAAAAGTGGCACGTGAAGTACGCAAAGAGGGTGAAGTCATTGTCTGCGCTGAAACCGCCTTGCCAGCCAAATTTGCCGAGACCATCACCGAAGCTGTTGGTCAACTTGACATTCCCCGCCCCAAGCATACCGATAATATCGAAAGCTTACCACAGTATGTGACTGTGCTTGATAATGATGCAAATTTGGTGCGGGCGCAAATTGAACAGTTTGTGGTAGCCAAATAATGGCTATCTAATAAATTGGCTAATAAATTGAATTAAATAAAAGCCTTTTAATTTGCTAGTTAAAAGGCTTTTTTGCATTATTGTTCTTTTTTGCTTTACTGTTTATGAACAAATTTGCGCAGTATCGCTTTGACTTCATCTGTCTTTAGACGGTTACTAAAGTGAATGTTTTCTTGTTGGATACGCGCTAGGATTTCTGTGGCATTACGCATCAAGTCTTTGGTTTGTCGTACCGATGGCACCGATTTTTTGGCAAGTATTTCTGCTTTTTGGCGTGCCGTGCTTAGTACTTCATCGCTACTAGCAAAAGCTTGGTTGGCTAAGCCCAATTCAACTGCCTGTTTGC
>NZ_DAMALV010000026.1:17404-33632 GCF_032069585.1 Moraxella sp. CTOTU48268 | reverse complement strand
GTTTATCACGATGTGGCGATAGTAAAAGTCGCCTCGACACCGAGTACAGTGACCAATGAGATGACTACAGCTGAGCATCACAAGAAACACGATAAATCTAAGTCATTGGATGAAAAGCCTTCGGTACAATCTGAAAAAGCGCGAGCTATGAAAAAATCTGATAAACAAGAGGAAAGCAAAAAAGCGGAAAGCAAAAAAGACCGCAAAAAAAATACCAACGATGATGCCAAAACCGATGGTAAGAATGAGGCTAAACAAGACCATAAGAAAAAAGCTAGCTCATCTAAAGTCGACAGTGGACAATCTGAAAAAACTTCTAGTGCCACCAAAAAATCTACGACTAAGGACAAAGCGGTAAAAGAAAAATCGCCAAGAGAAAAAGACAAGTCACCATCATCAAAAACCGCCCCTGACAAAAAATCGGTCAAAAAGCCCGACGATAAGGCTAATAATAAAACAGATAAAAAACCTAGCAATAAATCCAAAACTCATTAACATTGTTATCAAAACGACATAAACTGACGTATTATTTGTCAGTGTACTTGGCTTGCGAATATTTTCATGTCGTTTTTTGCCTAAAACTGCTATGATGCACAAGTTTTTCAACGCTTCAATTATCGGTTTTTGACGTTGTTTTTTTAAGGCACTCTCAAAACTGTTCGAGGAAATCATGAGCGCAGCGACTGCACCTATCAATACTTTTACTATTACTGCCCCTGATGACTGGCATATTCATTTACGGGACGGGCAGGCGCTTGCCACGACGGTGCCACATGCTGCTGCCAATTTTCGCCGCGCCATTTGTATGCCAAATTTGGTGCCGCCTGTCAAAACAGCCGCTGATGCTATCGCTTATCGTGAGCGTATTTTGGCGCAAGTGCCCAATGACAGTATCTCCCAGCAATTTGAGCCATTGATGACGCTTTACTTAACCGAGTCACTGACGGCAGAAGACATCGAAGCTGCCGTTGCTTCAGGTGTAGTAAAAGCAGTCAAGTTATATCCTGCAGGTGCGACCACCAATTCTGCGGATGGGGTGAGGCATATCAATCATTGCACCGATGTATTTGCCAAGATGGAGGCGTTGGGTTTACCGCTTTTGGTTCATGGCGAAGTGACGCACCATCATATTGATATTTTTGACCGTGAAAAACGCTTTATTGATGAAGTGATGGTCAATCTCATTGATAAATTTCCAAAACTAAAAATCGTCTTTGAACACATCACCACCAGTGATGCCGCTGACTTTGTGTTGTCACAGGGCAAAAATGTCGCAGCGACGATTACCCCGCAGCATTTACTGTTTAATCGTAATCACCTGCTGGTGGGCGGCATTAAACCGCATTTTTATTGCTTGCCTATTTTAAAACGCCAAAGTCACCAAAAAGTATTACTTGATGTGGCAACCAGTGGCAATCCTAAATTCTTTATTGGTACCGACTCTGCGCCCCATGCGACGCATACCAAAGAAAATGCTTGCGGTTGTGCAGGCTGTTACAGCGCATCGATTGCGCTGCCCTTGTATGCCCAAGCCTTTGAAAGCGTGGGCAAACTTGACAAGTTAGAAGGCTTTACCAGTATTCACGGCGCAAAATTTTATGGCTTACCTACCAATAGTGATAAAGTGACCTTGGTGCGTGAAGCGTGGCAAGTCCCCGAGCATTATCCTTATCTTGACGGTAAAGATTTGACCCCGCTGATGGCTGGACAAACGCTGGACTGGAAAGTGATGCCATTTAATTTAGCCGTATGATTTTTAATCCTTTATTTTTTTCTGTTTTTTCCGCAAGGTAACGTATGACCGCCACAACTGAACCCATGACTATTGCCCACCGTTTTCGCAATTACTTGCCCGTGGTGGTGGATGTAGAGACAGCAGGGTTCAACCCAAAAACCGATGCCTTGCTTGAGATTGCCTGTATTCCAATTTTGATGGATGATACCGGGCATTTTTACCCAGGTGAGGCGGTCAATGCCCATATTGAGCCGTTTGAAGGGGCAAATCTTGAAGCGCGTGCCCTGCAATTCACCGGTATCAATCCCCACAGTCCGATGCGAAAAGCGATTGCCGAAGATGAAAAAACTGCCATTCGCCGTATTTTTAAATATTTAAAAACGGTGCGTCAATCGACCCAATGTACCAAGTGCATTTTGGTAGGGCACAATGCGCATTTTGACCTCAGCTTTTTAAATGCTTTAATTGAGCGTACCAATAGCAAAAATCAAAGCCAATTTCACCAGTTCTCTGTGTTAGATACCGTCACCTTATCCGCGCTTGCGTTTGGTCAAACGGTATTGGCGAGAGCGTGCAAACTCGCTGGACTAGAATTTGATGGAAATGAAGCGCATTCTGCCTTATATGACACCCAAAAAACGGCTGAATTGTTTTGTTATATCTTAAACAATTATCCGTTGCTGACGCCAAACTTGGCGAGCGATGAGGCTAATGATGATGAGCATAAGAGTGATGGGCGTCAGGATAGCGATGATGAGGACGAGGACGTACTAGTGCCATCTGACGACCCTACTGATGGCTAAATTTTTTGGTAGGGATTTGGATGTTTAACCTTATTTAATACCCAAATCACGTCATTCATCCAAATCTTTAAACTTTAACTGCTACAAATATCAGTATCATGAATATAATCAGCGCCGCAGTCGCAAGCGCCATTTTTTTACCATAGCTAGTATCTTCGCGCTGGGTTTGCTTGAGTAATGACAGGGTGGCAATACCTTGTGAAATGCGTATGGCGTCAGGGTGACCATGTGCCGCAGCTAGCTCTAGCCAGTATTTACCCATCTCGTTATCTTGCTCAACCCCATGTCCTGCATAGTACAGTTTACTGAGTAATTTCTCCGCGCGATTATCATGCTGCGAGGCTGCTTGTTGTAACAGTAGCAAAGCTTGTTGGGAATTTTGAGAAATCTTGAGTAAGTGATTGCCTTCAAATAGCCACAGCGCTTGGCGCAGCAATGCATCAGCAAGACCATTCTTGGCAAATTCATCAATTATTTGTACGGCTTTTGCCAAATTGTCTGCTGATATATTGTTTTCAACTACATTTTCTGCTGGTACATTGTTTTCGACTACATTATTGTCTTCGAGTACATTATTTTCTAATGCATTGATTTCTAATAAATTGCCACTTGATTGCGCTGCTTGAATCAGCGCAACCGCTTTTTCATACATTGCTCGGCTTTGTTCTGCCAGATTTGAATCAAGCCATTGAATGGTCTGCAAATCCTGTGCAAGCTCGCCAAAAATCGCATGTTTGTTGACCACTGCCTGCGATTCGGCAATGGATTTGCGCTGATTGAGCAGTCCTTCATGCAGTGTGGGATTGAGTAGCGCGGCTTCAACTTCTGCCTGATAGCGGGCGATTTCTTGTGCTTGGCGTTGCTGTTCTTGTTGTTGTTTTTGCTGTTCAATTTGTTTGGCTTGGGCTCTTGCTTGCGCAATGACCTGGCGATTTGAGCGTGTTTTTGATGGGATTTTACTAGTTAGCGATTGAGAAGTAAGGGGGTTGTTGAGCGAAATGGGCGGCATCGATGACGCCGTTTGTTGAGCCATGTGCACAGATTTATCAGTAGCAGGGGTGACATTTTCTGATACCGATTCATGATCATTGAGCGTATCCATGATATTGGCTGCATCAATCACCGGGGTGATTTGCATCACTGTTTGGCTAAAATCTGGCACCTCGGTAAAGTCAAACCGATAAATTTGCGGCAATGCCACGCCGTCATCGGCAGCCATCTCATTAGGATATTTACGATCAATCAGCGGATTGTCTTCATCGGTGATAAATTTGGGATGAGAGAAGCGAGATGCAATCATGGTGTTGGATAAATGTTGATAGTGATGTCATTATAGAGGACAAATCACCGAAAGTAAAAAAACCAAAACAATAAAAAAGGACAGCATCACTGTCCTTTTTTATTGCCTTTTTTCACTGCCCTTTTAATGGCAATCTTACGCTGGCTTGTGACAGCGATATTTTAAAGTTGTTATCTTGCAGGTGTTATTGGGCAATGGTTACAGGCGTTTTTGATTGTAATTCTTCAAACGTGACACCGTCTGCCAGCTCAACCAGTTTTAAACCGTGATCGGTTACATCCATGATGGCTAAATCAGAGATGATACGATTCACCACTTTTTTGCCTGTCAGGGGTAGCGTACATTCAGCCAATACTTTTGGCTCACCATGTTTGTTGGTATGTTCCATCAATACAATGACGCGTTGAACGCCTGCAACCAAGTCCATCGCGCCGCCCATGCCTTTAACCATCTTGCCAGGAATCATCCAGTTGGCAAGATCGCCAGTGTCTGAAACTTCCATCGCCCCCAAGATAGCAAGGTTGACTTTGCCGCCACGAATCATGGCAAATGACTGTGAGCTTGAGAAAAAGCTCGCACCAGTCGCTGTGGTGACGGTTTGTTTACCTGCATTGATTAAATCTGGGTCAACTTTATCGGGTGTTGGGAATTCATCAATCCCAAGCAGCCCATTTTCTGATTGTAGCCAAACGTTGACGCCTTCTGGAATATAGTTCGCCACTAAGGTTGGCAAACCGATGCCTAGATTGACATAAAAGCCGTCTTGTAGTTCTTTTGCGGCTCTTTGTGCCATTTGTTCACGAGTCCATGCCATGGTAATCTCCTTCTATCCTAGTTTGTCTGTTCTTTGGTCGTCACTTTTTCGATGCGTTTTTCTGGGTTGGCATTGACCACGATGCGATGCACATAAATACCCGGCAAATGAATTTGGTCAGGATCTAGCTCGCCAGTTTCCACCAATTGCTCAACTTCGACAATGGTGACTTTACCTGCAGTGGCGACATCTGGGTTAAAGTTACGCGCCGTTTTGTTGAACATCAAGTTGCCCGCTTTATCGGCTTTTTGGGCTTTGACCAGTGCCACGTCAGCGACTAATGAGCGCTCAAGGATATATTGACGACCGTCAAATTCACGCTCTTCTTTACCTTCAGCAATTTGGGTACCTACGCCAGTTGCGGTAAAGAACGCAGGGATGCCTGCACCCCCAGCACGCAGTTTTTCTGCCAGCGTCCCTTGTGGGGTCAATTCCACTTCCAATTCACCCGATAAAAACTGCCGTTCAAATTCTTTGTTTTCACCGACATACGACGCAATCATTTTTTTGACTTGGCGAGTCTCTAGTAATAATCCTAAACCAAAACCATCGACACCAGCGTTATTGCTGATACAGGTCAAATCTTTAACGCCGCTATCTCGCAAGGCTTCAATTAAAGCTTCGGGGATACCACACAGACCAAAACCACCAACCGCAATCGTTTGTCCATCTTTGATGACGCCTTCAAGTGCCGAAGCTGCGCTGTCATATACTTTGCTGGTCATACATTCACTCCTTGTTGCTAACCAATGTTGCTAATATTATTTACCAAAAATAAAAATCACGCTCAAACCTAAAAATTCAAAAACGAAACAAATTGTATCATTATAGAATTTATATAACAAATTTTGTCTTAAGTAAATCACATTGCATGAATTTTTGCAAAAAGTAAACCCAGTTTTTCGCAAAAATAGGGCATAAAAAAAGGCATACTAGGGATGCCTTAAATTTATCAATGTTTAACAGTCAATTTTTTATCCATTGTCTAGTCATCATTGGCAGAGCGGGTGATGCGTTTGGCGTTCGAGTTGACCGTTTTGGCTTGTCCGTCAATGGTCGTGCCAAATTTACTGCCGTTGTTATTTTTGCTACCAAAGCCCCCGAACGGATTTTGTCCGCCCATACCGCCAAATGGATTTTGACCGCCAAACGGGTTTTGTCCACCCATGCCGCCAAGACCACCTAAGCCACCCATTTTTGAGGGATCCATACCGCCCATTTTGCTTGCCATCATTTGCATCAATTTTTCTGGGTTTTTAGTGGCATAGTCTTTGGCAAAGGCTTTGAACTTATTTTGTACCGCAGGTAATAACACCACAAGTGCTGCAATATCACTCAAAATACCGGGCAGTACCAATAAGATACCTGCCACCACAAAAGCAATCGCTTTAACCACAGAGTTTTCATTGGGGCGCATCGCAGGGTTAAGCATGGCGGCTTGGGCTTGTCCAGCCATCGGTTTTAGGGTGGCTATGCCTTTTTTAATGAGGGCGGCACCCACAAAGCCAGCCACGACAAACCACAAAAACACCCACCAGCCACTGACAAATTGTGCGATTAGATACCAAACCAGCATCTCAATAATCAACCAGACAATGGCAATCCCAACTATATTTCCCATGAAAATACGATTCCTAAATTATGAATAAACTATAAAGAACAAACGATGAATCATTAACCAATGCAATAATGATGGGGGTAATGCATAAAACTATCAAATAGTTTTTTGAAATTCAGCAATTTTTTCGTTAAATTTTTGATAAATGCTATAATTTGACGGCATTTTTAGTTTCGATGTTTTTAGCTTCGACTGCATTTTTAGCAAAATTTTTTTGTGGGTATCTTTTTTTACGAGCATGTTTTACGAGCATCTTTTATGAGTATCTTTATTGGTATTGACCCAGGCTCACGTCTGACAGGCTATGGCATCATTCGGTTGAGTGGGGATAAACTTGAACATTTGGATGCAGGCACGATTCATGCTTACAGCCAAGGGGAAACCATGCCAGAGCGGCTCAAGCGGATATTTGATGGGATTAGCCGTATCGTTGAGCATTATCAAAAATACACCAGTGAACCCATGACCGCTGCCATCGAGCAAGTATTTATGGCATCAAACCCCGACACCGCGCTCAAGCTTGGGCAGGCGCGGGGTGCAGCGATTGCCGCCATGGTTGCCAAAGATTTGCAAGTAGCTGAATATACCGCACGGCAAATCAAACAAGCGGTATGTGGCTATGGCGCGGCAGACAAAGAGCAAATTCAGCTTATGGTGATGCGCTTGTTGAGCCTTGAGATACAGCCGCAAGCGGATGCGGCAGATGGCTTGGCGTGTGCGATTTGTCATGCCTATCATAGTCAGACACTGAATAAATTGCTTGGCGGTGCAGCGGTAATCGCTGGTCAAAGCGCAGGTGGACGCTCAAAGAAAAAAGGTCGCTGGCGCTTGACCGAAGTTGATTTGGGTAATTTAGGTTAAAAGGCAGGTTAAAAGATAAGTTAAAAGTTAGGTTAAAAGGCAGTGAGGTTCGCCAATCTCAAGAAAATTTTTATATCCAACAAGGCTTTTGACGGGTTTAGACTTCTTTGTCAGCACAAAAATCGCTACAATGGCATCTTTTGAAAATTGAACACAAGAAGTACCTCATGAGCCAACTAGCTACTGCAACTTTATTGATTAAATGCCAAGACCGCGCAGGCATTGTGCAAGCTGTATCCGAATTTTTTTATCGTTATGGCGCCAATATTATCAGCCTTGACCAATACTCGACTGAGCCCGAAGGCGGTCAGTATTTTATGCGCCTTGAAATGGCTATCAATGATTTAGACAATATCATCGATAATATGAAAGGCAGTTTTGAGCATACCGTCGCTCGCATCTATCAAATGGAGTGGAAACTATTTGATAATAGTAAACGTAAAAAAGTGGCGATTTTGGTGTCCAAATATGACCATGCGCTCCTTGATTTGCTGTGGCGCTGGCAACAAGGACAACTAGATTGTGAGATTACCTGTGTCGTCAGTAATCACCATGATTTGCGCCAAGCGGTAGAAAATTTTGGTGTGCCATTTCATCAAGTGACTGTGAGCAAAGACAATAAAGTACAAGCAGAAGCCGAAATTCAAGCGTTGGTAAAAGACTGTGATCTGTTGGTGCTGGCGCGCTATATGCAGATTTTATCCGCTGAATTTACCGCCGCTTGGCACATGAAAATTATCAATATTCACCATTCATTCTTGCCAGCCTTTGTCGGTGCTGATCCATACCGCCAAGCGTATGAAAAAGGCGTCAAACTGATTGGTGCCACCGCGCATTATGTCACAGCCGACCTTGACCAAGGACCAATTATTGAGCAAGACGTGCACCGTGTCAGCCATCGCCACCATGTGGCAGAATTGCGGGCGATTGGGCAAGATGTCGAGCGTAGCGTGCTGACCCGTGCCGTGCGTTGGCATCTACAAAACCGGGTGATTGTCACAGGCAATAAAACGGTGGTATTTAACTAATTTTTCATCCGTTATTTGCTATCATTGCAGTTTATCTTGTTATAGGAGGGCGTAGATTTTACGCCCCTCTCCCGACTATAAAAATAATCTACCTGTGATAGTCCTATGCCGTTATCAAAGTCGCCAGCGCCACCATCTAATTCTCATCTGACCCACTATAAAACCTTGGGCTTACTGCTCACCTTATATTTGGCTCAAGGCTTGCCCGCAGGATTTATCACCCAAGCCTTGCCAGCGATTTTACGTGAATACAAAGTCTCACTGGTTGCCATTGGTTGGTCAGGGCTGATTTTGGTACCTTGGGGGCTTAAATTCCTGTGGGCTACTGTGGTGGACGGCTATTATTCACAGAAAATCGGACGCGCCAAAAGCTGGATTTTGCCGATGCAAGGGTTGTCGATTGTCATCCTGATTGCGGTGGCATTTTTTGAACCGCATAATTTGGCACAAACCAGTTCGGTGATGACATTGTACGGGATGCTATTTACCTTAAGTCTCATTGGTGCGACACACGATGTGGCGACCGATGGGCTAGCAACCCGTTTGCTTAAAGCGGCTATTGCGCCCAAAGAACCGTTGACCCATGATATGCCTGCGCCTGATTCGGTGAATCAAACGACCAATCACCATCATCGCCAAAGCCAAGGCAATGCCGTACAAGTCATCGGCTATCGACTGGGGCTTATTGTCGGTGGCGGTGTTTTACTGATGCTATTAGAACAATGGGGCTGGCGTAACAGTTTTCTTGCCATGGCGGCTTTGGTGGCAATGAATACCGTGCCCATTGTGTTTTTTAAAGAGAACGCGCCCACCTCGGTTGAACCTTCCAAAAAACAAGTACAGGCAGCAAAATCTGGCAGTTTTAAGGCACTAAAAAATTACCTTAGCCACCATTATCAGTATTTTTGGTCATCGCGGGAGATGCTGGCTTGGCTAGGGGTGTTATTGACCTATAAAATTGCTGATGGCATTTCAAGCGGTATGGTCAAACCGATGATGGTCGATGTCGGACTCAACTTGCAGCAAATTGGTTTTTGGGCAACCATCTTGGGCTCGGCGGCCTCAGTCGCTGGGGCAGGGATCGCCACAATTTTGATGAAACGACTCACTCGCTTTACGTCACTGCTGTATTTTAATCTTGCCCAAGCGCTGACCACAGGGTTATATGGCTTGGTCGCTTATGGGTTTTATCATCAATTTTTGACGGATTTTTTGTGGCTATATGCCGTCAATGCGCTGGAGCATTTTTGTGCATCGTTGGCGCTGATTGCGATGCTCACGACCATTATGCATTATTCACGCCCTGCCAATGCGGGGAGTGATTTTACCGTGCAGGTTTGTCTGTTGACGGTGTTGGGCGGCTCAGCACATTTTGCCAGTGGCTATATGGCGCATTTTTTGGGCTATCAATGGCATTTTTTGGTGAGTATGTTGATTGGCTTTGTGTGCCTTTTACCAATAATTTACTGGCATAAATTACAAAATAATGAGAAATAATTTCATTTTTAATTGAATTTTAATATTTTTGACCATATTATCTATTTATATGATAAATTAGAAAATATAGATAGAGCGGAGGGGAGATGGCGAAAACATTTTGGCTGAACCAAAAATATAATATCAATTTACCCATTTGGACGTTATTGTCGCCAAGTATTGCCGCTTTAGTGCTTGCGGTGCATTTGATTTGGCATCCCTCGGGTATCATCATGAATACCGTGACGGCGATTTTTTTGATGGGGTCAGTTTTTGCTGCCGTACATCACGCTGAGGTGATTGCTCACAAAGTGGGTGAGCCTTTTGGTACGTTGGTTTTGGCATTGGCGGTCACTGTGATTGAAGTGGCACTTATTTTGGCACTCATGAGTAGTAGCACACCCACCGATGCCGCCGTGCTTGCCCGTGATACGGTATTTGCAGCAGTGATGCTGATTTGTAACGGGATTATTGGTATTTGCCTGTTGATTGGTGGTATCAAAAATTACGTACAGCGTTATAGTTTGCATGGCAGTAAAGCGGCAATTAGTGTGTTATTGGCGATTGCATTAATCGTATTTATTTTACCCAATTTTACCACCTCTGCCGCAGGCGGTTTTATGATTGGCGCTCAGCTGCTGTTTGTAGCGATTTGCTGTTTGATTTTGTATGCCGCATTTATCTTTACCCAAACCATTCGTCACCGTGATTATTTTATTGCCGACGGGCAAGAAGACCTGCATCACAGTGATAATGCGCTAACCACGGCGATGAGTGTGGGATTTTTGTTTCTGAGTTTAATGACGGTGGTAGGTCTTGCTAAGATGTTGTCGCCTGCGATGGAAGCGGCGCTGCTGGCGATGGGTATGCCAAAAATTGTGCTAGGGATTATTATTGCTGCTTTGGTACTGTTGCCTGAATCTATTGCTGCGGTAAAAGCTGCCTACCACGACCAACTGCAAAACAGTTTAAATTTGGCGTTAGGCTCGGCTTTGGCGTCTATTTCGTTGACAATTCCTGTTATCGCGCTTTATTCAATGTTCACAGCAACGCCCGTCATGTTTGGGTTGTCTGCCAAAGAAGGGCTAATGCTGGTTATTACGCTGATGATAACCATCAATACTTTAAGTACCGGGCGCACCACTTTTTTACATGGCATCATCCATTTGGTCATGTTAGCCACTTTTGTGTTTTTCTCCATTATCCCCTAATGGAATGAATGGTATAAATGGCATAGAAAATTGGCGTAATAAATGACGTAATAAATGAGGTAATAAATGAAAGACTACTTGCAATCAGTAACATTCTTTTACTAAATACTTATGCTCAACAATTTAAGTTTTTGCTAATCTAGAAGGCAACTAGAATAACGCCATCATTAACACGATTATCGGTGTAGTGATTTGAGGTCGTTCTAGTCATTTGAGGTATTGAAACGGTCATTTAAGAGTTTCAACAAACCAGACATTAAAAATTGTATATTAAAATATTACAACATAAGGAAAAACAAATGGGACTATTTAGTTTTGCAAAAGACATCGGTGATAAAATCTTTCATCGTAACAAAGACGCTGCGCCAGCATCGACACCTGCATCAAACGTCGCACCAACCGCAGCGCCTGCCGCTTCTACTGAGCCATCTGCACAAGAGATTGCAAACTTATTGATTCAGCGCATCCAACAAAATGCCAAAATTGACAATCTATCAGTCAACTATGACGGTAACACTGACAAAGTAACCATTAATGGTTCTGCTGCTAACCAAGCAGAGCGCGAAAAAGCCATTCTAGCAGCAGGTAATGTACAGTATGTTGCACAAGTAGAAGACAATATCACGGTTGCAACACAAGAGCCAGAATCTCGTATGTACACAGTGAAATCAGGCGATACGCTATCAAAAATTTCAAAAGAAGTGTATGGCGATACCAACCAATACAACAAAATCTTTGAAGCCAACAAACCATTACTCTCTGACCCAAACAAAATCTATCCAGGTCAAGTGCTTCGTATCCCAGCTTAATTTTTACCTTAAGCCTTTTAAAAAACCAGTGACTCCTGTCGCTGGTTTTTTTATAAAAAAATTTGCATATCGATAAATAAAGTTTTAAGGATAAACCATGAAAAACCAAAAACAATTAATCAAATTGGGTGAGCAACTGGAGAAAAATCCGTCAATCGCTCAATCCAATTTGGCTGTTAAACCCCGTAATTACTTGGCGTTAAATCCGCTTTTGCAAAAAGGCGGACTGCATGAAAAAGACGATGTCGAAATCGCCCGCAAAAAACAGCGGCGACAAACCAAGCAGGATTTGCGAAAACAAGTTTGGCGACAGGAATCGTAATAACCAAACACCCCAGATTTTGGGGTGTTTAGTTGACGGTCATACAATATAAACTTATTCAAATACCACGTCTGCGCCATCGGCTATCGTGCCATACAGACTTAGCGCATCCCAATTGGTCAAACGCACACAACCGTGTGATTTTTGCGCGCTGATTAACTCAGGCTCAGGCGAGCCATGAATACCATAGCTCCGTTTTGATAACCCAATCCAAGCGCGCCCCACAGGGTTGTTGGGTCCTGGTGGTAGCCACTTTTCTTTGGAAGAAAAATCAGTATTATAGGTGGGGTTTAATACACGGTTTTTAACTTTTAAACTGCCAGACGGTGAGGGGGTGTAGTTAGAACCCACGGTTGTCGGGTAGCTTGCAACGAGCTCACCACTAGCGGCATAGGCGTACAAGATATTTTTCTTTTTATCGCTCACAACCTTGGTCACTTCCGTCATATTGGGCTGATAAGGATTGTAGACGGTGATAACGTTACCCGCTTTGAGTGGCGTGGTGGGGTTTAATCGACTCACCAGTTTTTGGCTCATATGGAATTTTTCAGCTACCGCTTCACGCGCTGATTTGTATTGCATGTCTTTGGGCGCTTTGGTAATCACCAAATCATCGCGCGTTAGCTGATAATTGATAAAAATCGGCTGCTTATTTAACGTCTCGTTGCTGGTTAACGCTGACCAAGTGGCTTCATCCATTGTAGTCGTTACGGGCAGATTGTGCTTTTGCTGAAAAATCTGCATCGCTTTAATGGTATTTTTATTCATTATCCCTGTCACCGCACCCACACTATGCCCATGCCAGTTAAGCAGTGCTTGGGTCTTAAATACCAGCAGTTCATCAGGCTTAATGAACACTTGTTTTGATGGTAACGCGTCTTTGTCAGCCACGGATGACGGATTGTCATTAGCCGATTGTTTGAGCGCAGCATAGTCAATAGTTGATTGAAAACCCGGCGCAGATTGGGTCGCTGAAGCAGATGCGGTTGATGCGGCTTGTGACGCCGCCACCGCAGAGGCAGGCATGGCTTTTAACTCAATAGCGCCTGTGGGTGACCAACTCACTTGGTTTACTTGCTGGGCAACCATCGGTAAATTATCAGTGGTATAGGCAATCTCTGGCAAGGCTTGTTTCAGTCGTTGCTGCACCAAGCTTGTGCCAATAAACTGTTGACTGACATTGGCTTTTAGTGTTGGGGCAGGCGAAGAGGCAGCGACACTTGCGGTTGTACTGGCTGCAGTACTAGCTGTAGTACTTGCTGTCGGAACTGTGGGTACATCCATGGCTTGATTGGGTGACTGTTGACAGGCAGATAAACTGATAGCAAGCAAGATGCTTGTAAAGCAAGGTAATATTTTATGATAAGAAGACATAGTCATTGAATTTTAAGAAAAATTTAGCAAGTGAGGATGGGATGAAAGGTCATCGAGGTTTTAGAGAAACGATAATGGCATACTATAGCAAAACTCGCTTGAAGATAAGCAGGATTTTACAAATTTTTCAAAAAAATGTTGGCAAAAATGCTATAAAAAAAGGCAGGTTAGACGGGCTAACACTACCTTTAACGCAGGGTAAAAATTAGGATAATCAAATATTATAAGTTAGCGATGACCGCATCACCCATATCTGAGCAAGAAACCAGCGTGGTGCCTTGTTCAAAGATATCGCCCGTGCGTAACCCTTGCTGCAATACTTTTTGCACTGCTTGCTCAACCTGTGTGGCACGGGCTTCATCATTGAGGCTATAACGTAACAGCATCGCCAATGACAAAATGGTTGCCAATGGGTTGGCTTTATTTTGACCGGCAATATCAGGGGCAGAACCATGCGATGGTTCATATAGCCCTTTGCCTGTGTCATTTAAGCTCGCGGATGGCAGCATACCAATAGAGCCAGTCAGCATCGAGGCTTGATCTGACAAAATATCGCCAAAAATATTGCCAGTGGCAATCACATCAAACTGTTTTGGGGCTTTGACCAGCTGCATCGCTGCATTGTCGACATACATGTGAGTCAATTCAACATCTGGGTATTGGGCAGCGACTTCGGTGAAAATCTGCTTCCAAAATTCTGTGGTCTCAAGTACGTTGGCTTTATCAACTGAGCAGAGTTTTTTACCGCGTTTTTGCGCTGCTTCAAAAGCGACTTTGGCAATACGGCGAATTTCTGATTCGCTGTATTTCATGGTGTTGTAGCCTTCTTTCTCACCGTTTTCAAGTGTGCGAATACCGCGGGGTTCACCAAAATAAATATCGCCGGTGAGCTCACGGACAATCAAAATATCTAACCCAGATACCACCTCAGGTTTTAAAGTTGACGCATTGGCAAGCTCTGGATAAAGAATGGCTGGGCGAAGATTGGCAAATAGATTTAAGTCTTTACGAATCGCCAGTAATCCACGCTCAGGGCGCACTGAGCGTTCAAGGTTGTCATACTGTGGGCCACCGACAGCACCGAGCAATACCGCATCAGCCTTGCGGCACAGGGTTTGGGTAGCTTCTGGATAGGGTGAGCCATGCGCATCATACGCTGAGCCACCTAACAGCCCATACTCATAGCGAGCGTCTAATCCTTGCTCGATTAATTTGTCCAATACTTTGACAGCTTGTCCAATGATTTCAGGACCAATACCATCACCTTGTAATACGGCGATCTGTTTTGTCATGTTATTTCCTTAACGTTAATCCACAACTTTTTGCTGACAACGCAGCTTTTAAAATTTTGTTAGTTTCTAAAAAATAATTGAATCAGGCGTTATTGAATGATGCTTTCTTGGATAAAGCTTTTTGTGAGAAAAGCTTTTAGGGGCATCTATAAAGCAATCTTTATAAATTCATTCGATAAAGCGCCTTGCTGATTGGGTTTTTTACACCATTGATTGGTAAGTTTGGCATTTTCATACAAGTCAATACACAGTGGCGTTGGGGCAGACTGCGCTAGCAAACTATAATCGGTCTTTTGAATTTGGCGGTAGGCTTTAAGCTCATAACGTTTACCGCTTTCAAAACGATGGATAAAACTAAAACTTTCAACCTTCGTCAAATCCTCATCCAAATAAAAACGGGTGGCAACCATGTGCTGACCACTGGGAAAACTTACCAAGTAATTTGGCAGAGTAGACTTGCTCTGCTGCTTACTCATCAAAGGTGTGACGGTCACTGGGCTAGTCACTGAGCTATGGTTGCCAAGGGTTGCGCTCGGGGTGTGAGTCGATTGATTGATAACTGAAAACGTGCCAATACGATTGATTTCACAGGCATAAATACCCGTACATTTTAGGGTGCTTTTGCCTGCAGCAATCGGTTGCGGCGCTGTTACCACTGAGGGTTTGGCGCGTGCGCTTGGCTGCTTTGTCATTGATTGACAGCCAGATAGCGCCACTGCCGAACAAATCGCAATGGCTACAACAGGTAAACAGTCAGGGTGAAAAAAGCGCTTAGTGAACATCATGGTCGTTATTCCCTCAAATCAAAAAAAGCAATTAATAAATTGCAGTAACAGGGTGCCTGCCACAGTGAAATGATGATAACCATGGCGAATAATGCCATGATTTAAATACAGTCATAGGCACGCTAAAATGTGACTAACATAACCAATATGCCAACCTTTGTCAAAAAATGCCTTTGTCAAAAAATGCCTTTTTTATACGCGACTTATACGCAGGTTGGGATAGATGATGAATAAACCATCAATGATAAATCATCAATCATCAATGATGAAACGCTACTGACATTGTACATTTACCTAACCAAGTAGCACTTTAAGCCGCGCCTGTGCCAAATACCCAAGGGCGTGATTGTTTGGCGTTTTCTTCATACGCTTTGATGCTATCAGCTTGCTGTAATGTCAGACCAATATCGTCTAAACCGTTGAGCAGACAGTGCTTACGAAATTCATCCACGTCAAACGCATAGCTTTTACCTGAGGGTGAAATCACTTGCTGTTTTTCTAAATCCACGGTTAATTGGTAGCCATCTTGGGCAAAACATTCGGCAAACAATTCACTGACCGCATCTTCGCTTAAAATCACTGGCAACATGCCATTTTTAAAGCAGTTGTTGTAGAAAATATCGGCAAAACTTGGCGCAATCACCGTGCGAAAACCGTATTCTTCGAGCGCCCAAGGGGCATGCTCACGGCTTGAACCACAACCAAAGTTTTTACGCGCAAGCAAAATGTTAGCACCTTGATAACGGGGCTGATTCAAAATAAAATCAGGGTTAATGGGGCGTTTGCTATTGTCTTGACCA
>NZ_DAMALV010000026.1:0-17394 GCF_032069585.1 Moraxella sp. CTOTU48268 | reverse complement strand
AGGATAGCCTTCGTCCAAATAACGCCATTCATCAAATAGATTGGCACCAAATCCTGTACGTTTGATAGATTTCAAAAACTGTTTTGGAATGATTTGGTCAGTGTCCACGTTTGAGCGATCTAGTGGGCAGACAATGCCTTGCTCAAGGGTATATTTTTTCATAGTTCTACCTTAATAATTTCTCACGTCAACAAAATGACCGGCTAATGCCGCGGCAGCTGCCATCGCAGGGCTGACTAAATGGGTGCGTCCGCCATTGCCCTGACGACCTTCAAAGTTACGATTGGAGGTACTGGCGCAATGTTCTTTTGGCTGCAATTTATCCGCATTCATGGCAAGGCACATCGAGCACCCTGGCTCCCGCCATTCAAAACCGGCTGCGGTAAAGATTTTATCCAGACCTTCGCTTTCTGCTTGTTGTTTAACTAACCCAGAACCGGCTACCACAATCGCTTCTTTGACGCTATCTGCGACTCTGCGACCTTTGATAACCGCCGCCGCTGCGCGAATATCTTCAATACGTGAGTTGGTACAAGAGCCGATAAACACCCGATCGACTTTGATGTCAGTGACCGGTTGACCCGCGGTCAAACCCATATACTCATAGGCGCGTGTCCAAGCCTCTTTTTGGACGTCATCTTTTGCGGCATCTAGGGTAGGGACGTGCGCGCTGATATCAACCACCATCTCAGGGGAGGTGCCCCAAGATACTTGGGGTGCGATGTCCGCGCCTGCCATCTCAATGACGGTATCAAACACGGCATCAGCATCTGAGTGCAGGGTTTGCCAGTAAGCCACGGCTTTATCCCACATTTCACCGGTAGGCGCATAGGGACGACCCTTGACGTATTCAATCGTGGTGTCATCAACTGCCACCATACCAACGCGTGCGCCGGCTTCAATCGCCATATTACACACGGTCATACGTCCTTCCATGCTCATGTCACGGAACACATCGCCTGCAAATTCAATGGCGTAACCTGTCCCGCCCGCGGTGCCGATTTTTGCAATAATCGCTAGTACCACGTCTTTTGGCGTGACACCTTCACCCAATTTGCCATCGACTTTGATAAGCATATTTTTCATCTTGGTTTGCACAAGACACTGCGTTGCCAATACATGCTCAACTTCACTGGTACCGATGCCGTGGGCAAGACAGCCTAATGCACCATGGGTTGCGGTATGTGAGTCGCCACACACCACGGTCATCCCAGGTAATACCAAACCTTGTTCTGGACCTACCACATGCACAATGCCCTGGCGCACGTCATTGATGGTAAATTCAGTGATGTTAAATTTGGCACAGTTTTCATCGAGTGTGGCTACTTGCAAGCGAGAGACGTCATCTTTAATGCCTGCCACCCCTTCTTTACGTTCGCTCGCCACCGTTGGGACATTATGGTCAGGGGTGGCGACGTTTGCTGACAAACGCCAAGGGTCACGATTTGCCAAAGACAAGCCTTCAAATGCTTGCGGGCTCGTGACTTCGTGTAATAAATGACGGTCGATATAGATAAGACTAGAACCGTCGTCTCGTTGATTGACTAAATGGTCTTGCCAAAGTTTATCATAAAGCGTTTGCGCTGCCATGACACATATCCTATGGTTTTTTTATAAAAGGGCGTAGTAATTGGGTAAACAATAACGCCATTATAACAAAGAAAAATGATAATTTTAATTGATGATTTTTATATTTTATAAAAATTTTAGGAATGTATTGGACGATTAAATAAATTGTATTTGTCTATACGTTGTCTTATAATCTTATTTAATGTATTTTTTAAAGAATGAAACTTTTATTTATATCAAATGGTAGGGTTTTAGTTTTGGGGGAAAGATGAATACCACAAATTTAAATACTTTTTTAGCGGTTATGCAAACAGGTAGTATCTCGCAGGCGGCTGATAAACTATTTATTACACAGCCTGCAGTAAGTAAGCGTATCAAAAACTTAGAAGACGAATTTGATGTCACCCTTTTTGATACCGTGGGTCGTGGTATTATCCCAACCCAAGCGGCACATGACTTGATACCCCATGCCAAACGCTGGCTAGATGATTATGACAATCTAAAAATTAATCTTAAAAACCGCCAGCAAACGGTATCAGGCAAACTGATTATCGGTACCAGTCATCATATTGGCTTACATCATCTGCCAGCTGTCCTCAAACAATTTATCCAAAGCTATCCTGCGGTACAGCTTGAAGTGCACTTTGTCGATTCCGAGCAAGCGCATAAAGCCGTCCTTGATGGCGACTTGTCATTGGCCTTTTTAACGCTACCTCCTGTGTATGATAAACGTCTAAATTATCATATGCTATGGTCAGATCCGCTGCATTTTGTGACGGGTGTTTTATCGCCACTGGCGCATAAAATGAACGTGACGCTTGAACAATTGGCGAATTATCCAGCGATTCTACCCGCCGCCAATACCTTTACCAGCCAAATCACTTTAGCTGAATTTGCCAAATATAACTTAAAACCGTATGCCACGATGAGTACCAATCCGTTGGAGTCGATTCGTATGTTGGTATCGGTTGGGCTAGGCTGGTCGGTGTTACCGCAAACGTTAGTCAATCAAGATTTACAGCCGATTAATATGGATACACCTGTTGAGTTGCAACGCTATTTGGGTTTGGTCACCAACCCCAATATCACGGTATCTGCAAGCATGGCAGCCTTGCTTGACATGTTAGGATTAGAGATGGATGGTAAACATCGCGATTAATGGTTCGACATAAAAAAGCCTATCGACGTGATAGGCTTTTTTTTATGAGACTTACTTTTTCTGATAAGTTAAACGCAGTCCGTAAATCCAAGCATCGTTGTTTTGAAAATCACCCACTAAATCGCCATTGGGGATTTTTGATTTGGCATCGCCAAACATCAAGTATTTCACGCCTGCCGACACGGCGACTTCGGGTGTAACATTGTACTTGGCGCCTAGACCCACATTCCAATGACCTTCTACAGGCCCTAAGGTGGTGGTGGGATCACCCGCGCCGCTATCCCAACCCACTGACCCTGATACCGCCCATTGATTACTTAATTTTTTACCCAAGCCCACTTCTGCTGCCCAGCCATCATCTGAGTAATCAATCAAGTTTAAACCATTGGGATATAGGGGTTTAAAATCCGCACCCACGGCTTTTTTGGTCGTTGCATTATACAAAGGCGGTTTGATTAAAAAATCACTCCAAGGTACCCAGCGCAGTTTTGCGGTCAATAGCGTAGTTGGATTCAGACCTGTTTGAAAGTCAACATTCACGGATTTTGGGGTTGTGATAGTCATGTCATTAGTACCTGAATCGCCAGTTGCAGGCATGTATTCATAAGCTACGGTGTCATGATCAATTTCAGAGCGATAAGTCAACGCCGCTTTAAGCGCAATCTCAGGTTTGCTATAGGCTAAGCCTGCCATCCAGCCATAACCATTTGATTGGGCAAAGATACCATCATAACCTTGGGTAGAATTGTAGGCTGTACCGCGTAAATGCACCTCACCTTCTAATTTTTGTAATACCGGCCCGCCATATACTTGCCAATTATTTTTTTCGCCAAATTTGACACCCACCAAACCTGTAAAGTTTTTACTATCAACAGAGACATTAGTACCTTCGTTGGGATGCTGAGCGATATTGCTTGCTAGATTGTAGGCTGCCCCTGCTTGCTGTGCGGTTTTAACCGCGGTAGCCGCGTTATAAGCGAGTGTTTGGTTGGTTGGATCTGCTTGATAAGCAGCAGCAGCGGTTTTTGCAGCTGTGGCGGCTGCTAGCGCCGCTTGTCCTGCAGCAGCAACCTGCTGCGCGCTGACTGTACCATTAACAAAGTTATTATTGCCTGTGAACTCAACATCCGCGCCCCACGGTTGGTCAAAAAACACACCCACACTGACTTTATCATTGATGTCTGCTTTTGCCCCATAATTGATAAAATCATAGTTTAGCGCCATGTTGTTGGTATCGCGACCTTCTTCGTACGTGGTTGGCGAAGGGGTGGTGGCCGCATTGTCTTTGCCACTAATTGATGGGTCAATGGTGATTCTTTCGATGTAAGCAAAAGTGCCATCTTGCGTAAACGCCCAGCTTGGCTGAGTTGAGCGGTCGAGCCCTGCGGCATGGGCAGCGCTAGCAAATGAAATGCTGGCAATAGCGAGCGTTAAGGATTGCAATCTTAATGACATGAAATACTCCCTTTTACATGGATATTGATAAAGTGCGAATTGGAGAGCTTGCTAAAGGTTGCTAAAAGGTATGAAAAACTTAGACAGGATAGTGAGGCCTTCCAATGGACCTACAAAGAATAGTTAAAAACTTACGCCTTGACAACTTATGGCTTACAAAAATAGCGCCAATTTCTGACCTGATAAGTCATTAATAGAGTATTTACAGTGGCATAAACATAAAAAAACACCGATGAATATAATCGGTGTTTGAGTCAAAACATGACAAAGTATTAATTTACTTTAGCCAGATTCATTTCCATTTTTTTACCATCATTGTTTTGAACGACTTTAACAGGTAGATAATCAAGTTTTGGGGCTAACCAAAAACTGGTTTGACGGTCTTTGTCATCATGCACGCGATCGATACGCACCACATCAAAAGTACCGGCTGGCACGGTAATGCGAGTCATGGCAGATTTTTTAAAGGGCACCGCTTCAACGGTATTGCGGTCCGCCATGTAATAATTACCACGGAATTTACCTGCTTTTAAATCCTCGCGAATTTGAATTTCTAAACTCAAATCATCATACGCAGGCTGTGGCAAAGCAATGACTTTGTTTTGACCTTTATAATTGGTGACCAGTTGTTTTTTTGCATTATTAAAGTTCAATGTGGTGGTACGACCCGCCCCTAAAATTTTGTATTGGGTTAACGCGCTCACCGGTAAGATAGCGCCATTGGCATTGACAAAATTGGCGGTTTGCTTGGCACTGGCTAATTTACCGACACTTGCATTAACGTTATAAAAATACTGATTGCCAGTTTGGGTCAATACACGGCTTGCGGTACCATTGTATTTGCCTTCAATATTAAAATTATAGGTTGCATTAAAAGGGGCAACTGCTGCATTCGCCATAGAGGTAATAGACATCGCTGACACGAGTGAAATACTTACTAGCAGTTTTTTTACTAAAGAATTTTTCATGTTTCATCCATCAAATAACGTTCATAAGGTTAAATCTGTTTGGTATGCATACAGTAGTATTGACGGCAAGCAAATACAAGCCAGTTAACAAAAGATTGTGATTGTGCAATAAACGGCAGTCTTTATGCGGTATTTGGGTGAAGGGGTTAAAGAATTGACAACAAATTGCAAAATTTCGTAATTTTCTGCTTGAACAAATTGGCATACATCCCCACTGTTAGACAGTGAATTGATAACATGTGATAAGCATATGACTATTTATGCAAACAGATAGTTATCATCTTTTTGTGGTCGGCAAAATAGCGGTGGTCTTTTGAGCTAACCTCTGGGCTGATCACAGCTTTCAAAGCTAACTACGGCTTTCAAACAATAATTTAACAGTTAATTTATGGAGTAGATTATGGCAATTCGTCCTTTACATGATCGTATCGTCGTGCGTCGCAGCGAAGAAGAACAAAAAACGGCTGGCGGTTTATTACTAGCAGGCAGTGCCCAAGAAAAACCTTCTCAAGGTGAAGTCATTGCAGTAGGGAATGGTCAAATCCGTGAAAACGGCGATGTACGTGCGCTCGATGTCAAAGTTGGCGACAAAGTACTATTTGGTCAATACGCCGGCTCAACGGTTAAAGTAGATGGTGAAGAATTATTGATTATGAAAGAAAGTGATGTATTGGGTGTGATTGAAGGTTAATCAGTCATTGTTCTAAACAATTATTTTTTACCTAAAAGCTAATTTATCTAGTCTTAATTTACCTAGTCTTAATCTAACTGGTTAAGTATTTGGTAAAGTAATTGATAGCAACCGTGGTAGCAATTTGGACTACCTTATACAAATAAAAATTTATAATTTGGAGAATTTAACATGGCTAAAGATGTAAAATTTGGTATTGATGCCCGTGCAAAAATGATTGATGGCGTCAACGTATTGGCAAATGCGGTTAAAGTAACACTGGGTCCTAAAGGTCGTAACGTGGTTATCGACAAATCTTTTGGCGCACCAACCATCACTAAAGATGGCGTATCAGTGGCTAAAGAAATCGAACTTGATGACAAATTTGAGAACATGGGCGCACAGTTGGTGCGTGAAGTTGCAAGCAAAACCAATGATGTTGCAGGTGACGGCACTACCACAGCGACTGTTTTAGCCCAAGCGATTTTACAAGAAGGCATGAAATCAGTCGCCGCTGGTATGAACCCAATGGACTTAAAACGTGGTATCGATAAAGGTGTACGTGCCGTTGTTGAAAAAATCCATGCGTTTTCAACCCCAGCCAATGACACCAAAGCAATCGCACAAGTCGGCTCTATCTCAGCTAACTCTGACCAAACTATCGGTGACTTAATCGCTCAAGCGATGGAAAAAGTGGGTAAAGAAGGCGTGATCACGGTTGAAGAAGGTTCAGGCTTTGAAGACACCCTTGAAGTCGTTGAAGGTATGCAGTTTGACCGTGGCTACATCAGCCCATACTTCGCCAATAAAGCAGATACGTTGACCGCTGAACTAGAAAACCCATTAATCTTGTTAGTCGACAAAAAAATCAGCAACATCCGTGAGTTGATTCCACTGCTTGAAAACGTGATGAAGTCTGGTAAAGCCTTACTGATCATTGCTGAAGATGTTGAAAACGAAGCCTTGGCAACTTTGGTTGTAAATAACATGCGCGGCGGTTTAAAAGTCTGTGCTGTTAAAGCCCCTGGTTTTGGTGACCGTCGTAAAGCGATGCTTCAAGATATCGCTATTTTAACGGGCGGTACAGTTGTATCAGAAGAAATGGGCATGAGCTTAGAAACGGCGGATTTATCGGTATTAGGTACTGCCAAAAAAGTGACAGTTGGTAAAGAAAACACTGTGATTGTGGACGGTGCCGGTCAAAAAACTGAAATCGATGATCGTGTTGCCTCTATCCGTCGCCAAGTGGAAGAATCAACCTCTGATTACGACAAAGAAAAGCTACAAGAGCGTATTGCTAAACTTGCAGGCGGTGTGGCAGTTATCAAAGTCGGTGCGGCGACTGAAACTGAAATGAAAGAGAAAAAAGACCGTGTGGATGATGCCTTGCATGCAACTCGTGCTGCCGTCGAAGAAGGCGTTGTAGCAGGTGGTGGTGTGGCATTGGTTCGTGCTATCTCTGCACTTGACAATGTCAATGGTGACAATGACGACCAAGCCGCGGGTATCAACATTCTACGCCGTGCGATGGAAGCACCACTTCGTCAAATCGTCAGCAACGCAGGTGATGAAGCATCTGTGGTAGTAAACCAAGTCAAAGGCGGTCAAGGTAACTACGGTTATAACGCAGCGACTGGTGAATACGGCGATATGCTTGAAATGGGTATCTTAGACCCAGCCAAAGTCACTCGCTCAGCACTTGAAAACGCGGCATCTGTCGCAGGCTTGATGCTCACCACAGAAGCAATGATTACTGACTTGCCAAAAGACGACGCTGGCGCTGCTGCTGCCATGGGTGGTATGGGCGGCATGGGTGGTATGGGCGGCATGATGTAATCGAAAGATTATAGCTCACTCAAGCCATTTAGCTAAAATCAAAACCCTATTAAACTTCAGTTTAATAGGGTTTTTTAATTAGGAAAATTATCATAACCATGACGATGGAACTACCGACCGCTTTACTACCACAAGCCAACACCATCGGTGTATTCGATAAAAATGTGTTAAAAGATAGTATGATTGGGGATTTATGGGCGGATATTTTGCGTTAAATGGCGGCGCAGTTAATCATTATCCCGTCTAAAAACATACTCAGTTGAGCTGGAAGCATTTTCAACAAACTGATAGCCTTCCAAGTTAAAGTCTTTTAACTGTTGCGCGGTTGTCAGCTGATTTTCAGCGGCAAAACGCACCATCAACCCGCGTGCCTTTTTGGCATAGAAGCTTACCACCTTATATACGCCATCTTTGCCGTCTTCAAAACGGGGCATGATAATGTCTGCGTTGATTTTTTTGGGATTGACCGCCTTGAAGTATTCGTTGGAAGCCAAGTTTACCAGAACTTTGTGTTTATTTTCTGCCATGCGTTGATTGATTAAATCAGTAATCGTATCGCCCCAAAATTGATACAAATTCTCGCCTTTGGGATTTTTTAGTTTTGTGCCCATTTCCAGGCGATAGGGTAGCATCAAATCAAGCGGTTTTAACAAGCCGTACAACCCAGACAGTATTCCTAATCGCTCATTGACATAATGGACTTGTTGTTCAGTCATTTGCTGCGCTGCCAAACCTGTATAGACATCGCCATCAAATAAATACAGCGCCGCTTTAGCAGGTATATCAGCATGATCGGTGCTAAATGGCTGGGTAGTATCCCATCGCCAATTTTGGTTGCGCACCGCATTTAATTGCCCAAGTTTACCTGAGATACTCATCAACGCCGACAAATCGGTTGGTGCTAATGTTTTTAATTCACCCATCAATTCGCAAGCGTGCGCCATCAAAGCAGGCTGGGTATAATGCTGACTAAAATCGAAAGGTAAATCATTTTTTTCATTCAAATTTTTGGCAGGCGAGAGCACAAAGTACATGGCTATGTTCCGTTTGCTTTATCGGTTAAGAATTAGAGCGGTTAAGATAATGATAATGGCGGCGCAGGGCGCAAAGATAACGCCCAGACTCAATAGATTAGGCGATTTTGATTTTATCGGTTAACAAAAATTCCATCAGCGCTTTTTGGGCATGCAGACGATTTTCGGCTTCATCCCATACCACAGCACGCGGATCCTCAAGCAAATCATAGGAGATTTCTTCGCCGCGGTGGGCAGGTAGACAATGCATAAATAATACGTCTGGATCGGCTTTATCCAGTAATGAGCGGGTCACCATATATTGGGCAAATCGCCGCGCACGAGTATTTTGCTCGCTTTCTTGCCCCATACTTGCCCATACATCGGTGGCAACCAAATGCGAGCCTTTGACCGCTTCATTAACATCTTCGACCAACTCAACACAGTGCGAATACTGTTTGATGAGGTCGGCATTGGGTTCAAACCCATAAGGCGCGGAAACCCGCAGTTGAAAGCCAAATTGATGTGCAGCATGGATAAAAGAAGCGCACATATTATTACCATCCCCAATCCAAGTCACCGTTTTGCCTTCGATGCTGCCACGGTGCTCCATAAAGGTTTGGATATCGGCTAGTAGCTGACAAGGATGCTGTTCGTCGGTGAGCGCATTGATAACAGGCACTTGCGAATACTGGGCGAATTTTTCAACAATACTGTGTTCAAAGGTGCGAATCATGACGATATCGACCATGCGCGAGATGACACGTGCCGAGTCTTCAATCGGTTCGCCACGGCCAAGCTGGGTATCGCGAGGTGATAAAAATATGGCATGGCCGCCAAACTGTCCCATCCCTGTTTCAAACGAGATACGGGTACGGGTACTCGATTTTTCGAAAATCATCCCCAAGGTACGACCGACAAAAGGCTGATAAATAACCCCTTCATGCTGCATCAAACGCAGTTCGCTGCCACGTTTAATCACTTGCATTAATTCTTCTTTGCTAAAATCCAATAACGTCAAAAAATGGCGGGTACTCATTGCCTGTCCTACATCCCAATTTTGTCAATAAACATTGCAGTAAACTATCAGTATAGCGGATTTATCCAAACTGTCTAGCGAATTGACGCATTTGTGTCACTTTAACCTCAGTAAAGTAATTAACAGTTACGACTGATATATCCACGTTGGACGTCGGGTGACCACACTTAACAGCTCATAGCTAATGGTATCATTCCAGCTACCCACTTCATCAATGGTCGGCGCGTTACCCCAAAGCTGGACAGGGCAGTCAAGGTTTACCTCAGTAGTATGAGTTAAATCAACCATCAACATATCCATCGCCACGCGACCAATGATAGGCGCCTGTCGACCTGCGACGACGACATACGCATCATCGCTAATCACCCTTGGATAACCATCAGCATAACCCACACTGACAATGCCGATGCGCGCTGGGGCTTGGGCGGTCCAGCGACTACCATAACCCACGCTATCGCCCGCTTTTAGCGTATGAATTGCCATGATGCTGGCGTTAAAATGCATGACAGGTTGCAGGTTTAGCTGTTTGGCAGTGGCATGATTGACAGGTGTTGCCCCATACAAGATAATGCCTGGGCGCACCCAATCATAATGCCGGTCTGACCAGTTCACAATCCCTGCTGAATTACACAATGAGCCTTTAATCGCTGGGTTGACTTGGTCACGTAGCATTTGTAAGGTTGAATCAAATAACTCAAATTGTTGTTGGTTGTTGGGATGATTGATGGCATCAGCATTGGCAAAATGGGTGGTCAAAACAATCTCGTAGCCTGCCTCAGTGAGTTGCTGGGCAATTTCCCTGACTTCATCCGATGTAAAGCCAAGACGGTTCATGCCGGTGTTTAGTTTCAGCCAGACGGTTGCGCCTTTTTTTGAAGGCTGCTGCAATGCCCAGTCTAATTGGCGTTGATGGTGCACCACGCATTGGATTTGATGCGCTGTACAATATTGCCATTCTGCTAATGAAAACGCCCCTTCAATCACTACCATTAATTTTTGCCAGCCCGCCTGTTGCAGTTCTATCGCTTCTTGCAAACAAGCAACACCTAAGGCATCGGCTTGTGCTACGGCGGGTAAACAGTTGACTGCGCCATGCCCGTAGGCATTGGCCTTGACCATGGCTAATACCTTGGCGGTCGGGGCATAATCTTTGACGCGTTGTAAGTTATGGCTAAGCGCTGCTAAATCGATGGTGATGCTGGTTTGACGCACAATCTTGACCTTGTTGCAGTAAAATTTTTATTCATCAGGTTCGCTAAAGGAAGCGGTTTGGTAAAATTCAGGGGTTAGATTACCAAAACGGGTAAATTGCCCTTCAAAAGATAGGCGCACTGTCCCAATAGGTCCATTACGTTGTTTACCGATAATGATTTCAGCTGTGCCTTTAGCATCGCTGTTTTCATTATAAACCTCATCACGATAAATGAACATAATCAAATCGGCATCCTGCTCAATGGCACCCGACTCGCGTAAGTCCGACATAATCGGGCGTTTGTTGGGGCGATTTTCTAGACTACGATTGAGCTGTGATAAAGCGACCACCGGGCAATTCATCTCACGGGCAAGCGCTTTTAAGCTTCGAGAAATCTCCGAAATCTCACCCACGCGGTTGTCGCCTAAGCCTGGGACTTTCATCAATTGTAGATAATCGACCATTACCATCCCAAGTTTGCCATCATTGTCTTTGGCAATACGGCGACAGCGCGAACGAACCTCAGATGGCGGCAGCGCGGTACTATCATCGATATACAATTTTTTAGCATGCAGGTGGGCGATGGCATTGGAAAGTTTACCCCATTCATCTTCGTTCATTTGACCTGAGCGCAAATGCGTTTGGTTGATAGCCCCCCAAGAGGACAAGAGACGCATCACAATTGACTCGGCAGGCATTTCCATCGAAAACACCACCACAGGTAAATCGGTGTGAAATAAAATACTCTCTGCCAAATTCATTGCAAACGTGGTTTTACCCATCGAAGGACGCGCTGCCACGATAATAAGATCGCCTGCTTGTAGCCCTTGGGTTTTGTTATTGAGTTCTTCAAACGGGGTCTTAAGCCCAATCATGCCTTCAGGATGGTCCTTAAGTTCTTGGATATTGTTGACGACATTGGTAATAACATCGCTTAGTTGGGTAGGACCCTTGTGTTTCGACTGGCGGCTATGGGTTTCATTAATGGCAAAAATTTCGCTTTCAACGGTGTCTAAAATATCACTGACACTTTGATTTTTTGGGTCAAAGGCAAGCTCTAGCATATGACTGCCGGCTTTAATGATTTGGCGTAAGGTCGAAAATTCTCTGACCCGCTGCGCATAAGCAGTCAGGTTAAACAGCGTCGCTGGGCTTTGTGATAGGATATCGCCTAGATAATCGCTACCTCCCGCAGGCTCAAGCAGTTTTTGCATGTCGAGCCAGTCCATCACCATAGTAGCATCATAGGGCTCATTGGCATTGGCAAGATGAGAGATGGCATCAAAAATATATTGATGGCGCTGTGCATAAAAATCATATTTGGTAATAATATCTGAGATGCGATCAAACGACTCTTCAAGGCTCATCAGCGACGCTAGGACGGACTTTTCTAAGTCCATACTGTGCGGTTGGTGCTGCGTCAGCGAAGTATTCTTAAGATCGTTCTCTTTGGTTTTATCGTCTGCCATGATGACCTGTGATAAAGTTATTTTAAATAGTTTGAAAGGGCAAAAGTTTGCTAAAAGTTATCGCTTGCAAATTGTGAGTCTAACACACGCATCGAAATAGAACAGTCAATATACCGAAAAAACCATCCAAATTCTAATGAGAAAAATATAAAAAATCGGCAATTTTTTTGAATGAAATCAGCTTGAATTTTAGGCTTTTTTGTTGAATTTTTACGCCGCAAACAATAAAAAAAAGAGATAGCAAAGCCATCTCTTTTTGATAAGTCAATAATCAATTAAGCAGCTGAATCTTCTGCCAAGATAGTGACTTGAATGTTGGTCATTACATCGTGGTGTAATTGGATATCAACATTGTATTCGCCAATTTGACGTAATGCACCTTCAGGCAATTTAACTTCTGAACGGTCAACAGGTAAACCAGATTTGGTTAATGCATCGGCGATATCGCGAGTACCAATAGAACCAAATAGTTTGCCTTCATCACCTGATTTTGCACGGATGATAACATTGACGTCTTGTAGTGCTTCAGCACGTGCATTAGCAGCGGCTAATTCATCAGCCTCTACTTTTTCAAGTTCTGCACGACGTGCTTCAAATTTTTCGATGTTAAAAGCAGTGGCTGGTAATGCTTTACCTTGTGGTACAAGGAAGTTACGGCCGTAACCTGCTTTTACATTAACAGTATCGCCTAGTTTACCTAGGTTAGCGATACGTTGTAATAAAATAACTTGCATATATCACTCCTTGGTTTATTTTTGGCTGTCAGTGTAAGGAACCAACGCAAGATAACGCGCTTGTTTGATTGCTACAGCCAATTGGCGTTGATATTTGTTTGAAGTACCAGTGATACGGCTTGGTACGATTTTGCCACTTTCAGTGACATACTGTTTCAGGATTTCGATATCTTTATAATCGATATGGGTAATGCCTTCAGCAGTAAAACGGCAAAATTTACGGCGGCGATAAAAACGTGCCATGATTAGTCTCCTTAATTATTCGTCGTTGTTGTCTTCAGCATCAACTTCTGACTCATCATCATTTGATTGATAGTCATCTTGAGCTGTATCGTTACGGCGTGAAGCTTTACGAGCACGTTTTTCTTCAGCACTTTTTGCTAATGGTGATTCTTCAGTAATCGCTTCGTCACGACGGATAACTAAGCTACGGATGATAGCATCGTTATAACGGAATAATTCTTCAAGCTCATCAAGCGTTTGTTGACCCGCTTCAATGTTTAATAGCACATAGTGAGCTTTGTGAACTTTGTTGATTGGGTAAGCTAATTGACGACGACCCCAATCTTCTAGGCGATGGATAGCACCACCTTGTTCTTTTACTAAGTTGATATAACGCTCAACCATGCCAACCACTTGGTCGCTTTGGTCTGGGTGAACCAATAATACCAGTTCATAATGTCTCATAAAGACTCCTCACGGATTAAACAGCCGTTGACCCCGTGTCAACAGCAAGGAGATTGAATGCACCTAAGTTAGAATCATCTAACTATATTGGTATAAACAAGGTGCGCTATTATATAGTAGCGCACACTCAGTAGCAAGTTAATATTTACTTAACAAATTCGCCCACACATTGCTGCAAGGTATTGGAGACCGCACGCGCTACAATGACATTGCGCGCGGTCGGGTCAACTGCTGCTGTGGTCAAATCGACAATGGTGACGGACTGCGGGGCTTTTTCGCTGACGCAGCTACATACATTGCTCGCTACCTCTGCTTGCTTCTCGGAAGTCATCAACACGCTGCCCAAGCGCCAGTATTGGTTATTTTGTAATTGAGTCTGGCATTGTTGATTCACCGCGGCTTTAAATATCGCTATCCCAACATTATTGGCAGTGCCGATAGTGCTATTAGCATCCATCACACCGGTACCTGTGGTAGAGGCGCAACCACCCAAGGCGATAGCTGAACCAATCACTGCAGCGGCACTTCTTAGGCGTTTAGTAGATGGCTTAATAGCGGTGAAAAAAGAAAATTGTTGGTGCATATCAAATACTCCTGTCCTTTATTGTGTTAAACAATTGATAAACACCGCTAACATAGCAGATTATAGAAAATTTTTTTACCCAAATTTTTTACCCAAGTCATGTTATTGGGTCATAGTTACTAAAAAATGTGCAATCAAACTTAAAAAACTGGGTAGGATTTTTTTTCATCAATGTTTATAAAGCCAATTAAATTCCTCGATATCAATGATATTAATCGGAAAAAAACGCGAGTTTTTTAGATTTCTCAATAGATTTGATTCAAATTAAACCTTACTAAAAATGTGGAATTGATAACCAATTGTTTTAGGTTGTGCATTTGTTTAATCTTTTTTTTCCTTGTTTTGAGTGTGGAATTGGACTATAACTATACGTAACAAATACATTTATTTACGCAATGATAAGGAGTTGTTATGAACTGGCAATTATTTAGTGTAATTTTTACAATCGCTTCTGGTGTGACTATCGGTGTTTTAATGACCATTGCGTTGGTGACGGGTTTTGATGAGGCTCAACACATTGTGACGGCAGTCATTATAGGGCTGGTGTTGTCGATTCCGATTGCTTGGATTGTGGTAAAAAAACTACAGAGTTTGGGTGTAAATAAAACCCCTGTCACACCCTAACTGCCACACCATAAACGGTGCTTTAATAATGCAGCAGCTCACTAGATAACTAATACATAGCAAAAACCGCTTAACTAGCAATAGTTAAGCGGTTTTTTTATGGCTAATAAGATTAAAAGTGTATAGCACTCACGCTAAACTGTGGTGCTAATCGCTGTGGCTCAACAGCTACTGTAAATCTACCTTGGTGCCTGTATCAACATTAGCATACACTTCAAGCACATCCCAGTTGGTTAAGCGAACACAGCCGTGCGAGGCTTGACGGCTAATGCCTTCAGGAACGGGCGAGCCATGAATGCCGTATGATGGCTTACTCAGCCCCATCCATACTACACCGACTGGACCGTTGGGTCCTGGCGGCAACATAAACACTTTTTTATCTTTGCCTTCACCGCTACTGGCGCGATACCAAGGGTTTTTAACGCGATTGACAATCGTCAAACTGCCAGTGGGTGAAGGGGTGTCGCTACTACCGACCGTGGTAGGATAAGTGGCAATGAGCTTGTCACCGTTATAAGCGTACAAGATATTGTCCGCTTTTTTGGCAACCAAACGGGTGATTTTCTCATTGAGTGGAGCGCCTGGGTTAAAGACGGTGATGGTTTCACCCACAGTGAATTTTTTATCGCCATTAAGCTTTTTAAGATAGCGAATATCCATGTGGAAACGTTCAGCCAACATTTCTTGGACGTCTTGATAGTATAGACCTTTCATTTTAGATTTGGCTTCACTACCACTTGGTGTTGGCTGATAAGGACCTTTGATATCTTCTTGCGTCAAGGTATAACCGACCAAGACAGGCTGATTGGCAGGGATTTTTTCGTTTAAGCGTTGCCAAACTTCTGCACTCATACGACCATCTTGGGGTAGTCCGTGCATGGCTTGGAAATTTTTGAGCGCTTTTTTGGCATTCATACCCCAGCCGCCATCAATCGGACCCGGTGAAGCATGATTCCAATCTAACAAGGCTTGAAGTTTTAAGGTCGTCGCTGAATTAACATTTTGACCGGGTTTCCAGTCGGCACTATTGACTAGCTGTGCGTAGTCAGACAAATTTAGGTTAGAAAAACTGGCAGGTGTCGTTGCTGTTTTATTATTGCCCACCGTTGTCGGGTCAAAGGTTGGCACAGCCGTCGTGGCAGTGCTAATCTCTTCAGAGCTCGCGCCTGCGACACCTGCACCCGAGGTATAGTCATTATCAATACCGGTTTGGTTGGCATCATCTTTAATGCCTAACGCCGTGGTGGTGGCTGGGACTGGCGTCAAGGGAATATCGGTTGAAGTTGCCGTTGGTTTTACCGCAGTTGCCGCAGCAGCCGATGCGCCTTTGGGGGTAGTAGAAGATTGCGTGACGCTAGCTGCGGGCTTGGCTGTTTGCGGTTTTTTAGCAGTAGCGGTTTTGGGTTGCGGTTTTGTAGCCGTTTTGCTATCGCTGGTGGTTTTTTTAGCGGCTGCGGTAGAGGCGCTGGCAGCTTTCGTGGTGGCAGTTTTAGTCGTGGTTGTTGTTTTGGTCACAGGCTTGGTGGCGGGTGCCGTTTTGGCGGTGGTGGTGTCTGAGACCGTATTGGTGGCTGCAAATGCTTGATTGGCAATCAGACAAGCTAAGGTAGACAGTACAAATTTTTTCATAGATTGACTCAATAATCGGCAATAACAAATAAAAATAAGGGACAATATAAATAACGTACAATAAAAGCCTAAATTGGCAGCAATTATACTATAAAAACCAACTTTTCGGGCAATGGCTCATTTGTTGGCAGCACGGCAATCTAAGTAGCGTTTGCCAAAGCGTTTAACAACCTTGCGCCATGAAACCTCGCTGCACACTTAATTTTTACACCGTTAATTGTTGTATAGATAAATTGTCCCATAGGCGAATTTACATGCTTTAAGTCTAACATTAACAAATCGCACCATAGACAATGGTAAAATTTTTTA
The DNA here is from genome assembly GCF_032069585.1 of Moraxella sp. CTOTU48268. Classification (NCBI taxonomy): domain Bacteria; kingdom Pseudomonadati; phylum Pseudomonadota; class Gammaproteobacteria; order Moraxellales; family Moraxellaceae; genus Moraxella; species Moraxella sp. CTOTU48268. The sequence goes on along the minus strand of NZ_DAMALV010000026.1, from coordinate 458 downwards.
ACCAAGCGGTATTTTTATAGCAAGATTAAGGCAAAAAAGGGTTTAAAATATTTAGCCCTGCACACAACATTTATTTTTACCATGTTTATTGAACAGATCAATGATTAAACATTCAACGGTACAAATCTGCGAAACTTTAACTTGTGAAATGACTTTAGCTTGTTAAATAATTTGTAAAAAAATCAAAGTATATTATAATTTTAATTCAAAATTTTTTAGGTTAACCACTATGTCATCATCGCCATTTGCATCAGCCAATGTTTCTCACACGCCATCTTTTGACCAAAATCAAGATTTACAAAACCTTGACGATTTGCAAATCGATTTGCAAGCACTTGATATGGATGAAGAAAGCGAATCAGATGACATTTTTGACACCATGCAACAAGAGTTTGCTGAAGCACACCAAACCCTAAAAACGATTCGCGATTTTATCCGTTTTGGGGTCAGTAAATTAC